>JAASSE010000287.1 GCA_021768055.1 Gammaproteobacteria bacterium
CAGGTTATTTATTACACCGGCTTCCTGCTGTCACTGGCCTGGTGTTTTCTTGGCATCGGCATGCTGGTATCGACACTGGCGCGTAGCTCCGATGTTGCTACCGGTATCGCCTTTATCATCTGGCTCGGCCTGTTGTTGTTCATGGACCTGATACTGCTTGGCCTGTTGGTTCGCCATGGCATGCCTTCGGAAACTGTGATTGCACTCGCGTTGTTCAACCCGATGCAGGTCTTCCGTACCGCCGCGATGATACTGTTCGACCCGCAGCTTGTTTTACTGGGGCAATCGGCTTACGTGATTCTCGATAATTTCGGTGAGGCGGGTTATATACTGTGGGCGCTGGTCTATCCGGTTGCACTGGGCAGCATTTGCTCATGGGTGGGCTACCTGCTTTTCAAGCGCAGCGATCTTCCCTGACATCTTTCTCGATTTTTTCCTTGATACGCGCGAGGCCGTGATCGAAAGCCAGGGAGGGGAAACCGAAGTGGCTGGCAAGGCGGGCCATGTTATGCATCCAGCCCCTGTACAGGCTGTATTCGTATCTAAGTTTGACCCGTGTGTTGCCGTCCTGCTCGGTGAGTGTCAGTTCGCCGCGTGCATGACCGTCCGCATGGTTCGATTCCCAGATCAGTAGTTTGTCAGGTTCAAACGTGGTGATCACTGATTCGAATTCAACACTGTGACCAAGCGGTGCCCGGATGATCCATCGCGAGTGTTTGTCATCAAGCTTTTCTATGTTTTCGATGATGGGGATGAATTGTTTGAAATTTTGAAAGTCAGCCCAGAACGCAAAAACCTTATGTGCTGGCGCGTTGATGGTCAGGTGTTTGGTCAGCTGAACGGGAAGAATCGACAATATCAGGCTCGCTTTTTAATCGTATTTATTAAAGATCATTGTTTTGAACCACAGAGGACACGGAGATTCACGGAGATAATATTCTTCTGTATTAGTTTACTATTCGTCCTTCGACAAGCTCAGGACGAACGGTAAATATCAATCCTGAATTGTGAGATCCGTTCGTGGTGAGCCTGTCGAACCATGAACGGACATGCCTAATCAATAAAAATCCCTCTGTGTATCTCTGTGCACTCTGTGGTTATTGATTAGCTAAACAAGCGCTCGTACAGTGGCAGGCTTTTCTGCAGCAGGGACTCGACAACTGCGGGTATCCTCTTTGAATCCATGTCCAGGCCGTCAAGAAAATTTTTCACATACAGTCCCAGCTCGGTATCACCTTGCATGCGCAACTGGCGTCTGAAGAACAGGGTGTCTGCATCTTCGCGCCTGCTGGCGAGTAGTAGATAGTCATACATTGTTCCTTTCAGAAAGAGATCAGCAGGCTTGTTACTGTCGACAGTGATTAATGTGTCTTTATTTAATGAGAACTGGTATTCCAGGCCCGCATCTTCAACACTGATGTGTACGATCCTGTCTTGCAGAAAGTCCAGTTCACCATCCTTCAGTTCCGTGGAAAAGATCCTGTTAAGTATCGCCACGAGAGCCTTGTTGTGCACAAACAAGGGGACCATTTTTAACGGCAGAGAAAGCGGTGCCGGAAATACGGGATGCTGCCTTGTTGTATTACCGGGCGATGGCATGGACTGTGTGCTCCTCATCGTCTTGCATGCTGGCGTCGTGCATACCGAGCCAATACTGGTGAATGCGATTGTCACTGGTTAATTCGGGATGAAATGACAGGGCTAGGTGTCTGCCGTAACGTATCATGACGATTTCATCGTCGTATTTCGCCAGCACCTCGATGTCGCTATGCAGATTTTCCATGCCCGGTGCGCGAATGAAATGCGCCTGGAATTCATCGCCATTGCTATCAAAGTTCAGCTTGATGTCAGCAGTAAAGCTGTGTACCTGTCGGCCATAGTGATTGCGTAATGCCTTGAACGGAATCAGGCCTAGTGGTTTAACGCGGTCATCATCAACCTCGGTTGCCATCATGATCATGCCGGCGCATACACCCATTACTGGATGATCTTGTGCAAAAGCTTTAATCGGTTCGTATAAACCGTTTTTCTGTATCAACAGGCTGATCGTGGTCGACTCGCCACCGGGTATGATCAGTGCAGAGCAGTCATACAGCTCATCTGGCTGGCGCACGATATGCGCAGGCACGCCTGACGCGGACAGCATGTCGATGTGTTTTTGAAAGGCGCCCTGCAGAGCCAGAACACCGACGGGTTTATTCATTGTTCAGGAAACCTATGACTAATAACGTTCGCCCTGAGCCTGTCGAAGGGTGTTCATTGTAAATGTGATTCGCAGGCATTTTCCGTTCTGGTTCGACAAGCTCACCACGAACGGAACTATAAAGTATTTTTCAGTATTACCAGCCCCTGACTGCCAGACGCTCTTCTTCAGGTATTTCCGACATTTCCAGTCCCTTCATGCCGGGGCGCAGACCGCGGCTGACTTCGAGCAGTATTTCGGGATTGTCATAGTGGGTGGTGGCTCTGACGATGGCAGAGGCGCGCGCGGCCGGATCATCGGATTTGAAAATACCCGATCCAACAAACACAGCCTCCGCACCGAGCTGGCGCACCAGTGCCGCATCCGCAGGCGTGGCGATTCCACCCGCCGAGAAATTGGGTACCGGCAGCTTGCCGTGTTCTGCGACATAGCACACCAGGTCATAGGGTGCGCCCAGTTGCTTGGCGACTGACATCAGTTGTTCCTGGCCCAGCGTGGTCAGGCGTTTCATTTCATCCTGCAGTGCACGCATATGACGTACCGCCTCGACGATATTGCCGCTGCCGGCTTCACCCTTGGTGCGCATCATGGCTGCACCTTCGCCAATTCGGCGCAGGGCTTCTCCGAGGTTGGTGGCACCACAGACAAAAGGCACTTTGAAATC
>JAASSE010000288.1 GCA_021768055.1 Gammaproteobacteria bacterium
CAGGCACACCTGCTCCACGGAGTTACCGGTAGCGGTAAAACCGAAGTGTATATGACGCTGGCCGCACAGTTACTGGCACAGGGTCGGCAGGTGCTGGTGCTGGTGCCGGAAATCAGCCTGACGCCGCAGCTCACCGAGCGTTTCAGAAAACGTCTCGGCGTTACTACCGCCTGTCTGCACTCGGGACTGAATGACCGTCAACGCCTGTGCGCATGGAGCTCTGCTGCACGCACGCAGGCTCAACTGGTCATTGGCACCCGTTCAGCGGTGTTTACGCCAATGCCGGCACTGGGTCTGATCATCATCGATGAAGAACACGACGGTTCATACAAGCAGCAGGATGGCTTCCGCTATAACGCCCGCGATCTCGCTCTGGTGCGTGCCCAGCAGGCAAACATACCGGTTATGCTGGGTTCGGCGACGCCGTCACTGGAGTCGCTGTACAACTGTGAACAACAACGCTACCGCTTGCATACGCTGCAGCAGCGTGCACGCGCGAGCGCAGCGCCGCGCATTGAATTACTCGACCTGTGCCGGGTAAAACTTGAAGAAGGCCTGTCACCGGAACTGCTCAGCGCTATTGATCAGCATCTGAACAACGATGGCCAGGTGCTGTTGTTTTTGAACCGCCGCGGTTTTTCACCGCTACTCATGTGCCATGCCTGCGGCTGGACCATAGCCTGCCGACGCTGCGATGCACACATGACCTACCACAGAAGCAAACAGTTGCTGCGCTGTCACCACTGCGGTGCCGAGTCCAAGGTACCGCAAAGCTGTGGTGACTGCGGCAGCGATCAGCTAATTTCAATCGGCGCCGGCACCGAACGCATCGAACAGTTTTTACAGTCCAGATATCCCGGCACTGCCATCGAGCGCATCGACCGTGACACCACGCGCCGTAAAGGGGCGCTGCACAGAAAGCTCGAACAAGCACACAGTGGCAACGCAAGAATACTGGTCGGCACACAGATGCTCGCCAAGGGCCATGATTTTCCCAACGTGACCCTGGTCGGCATCCTCGATACCGACCAGGGCCTGTACAGCAGTGACTTTCGCGCCACCGAACACCTGGCACAATTGATCACCCAGGTGGCCGGGCGTGCGGGACGTGCTGAAAAACCGGGTGAAGTTATGATCCAGACCCATCACCCGGACCATGTGCTGCTGCAAACCCTGTTGCACGAAGGTTATGAAGGTTTTGTCCGGGCGGCGCTGGCCGAACGTGAACAGGCCGGTTTTCCGCCGTACCGCCATCTTGCCCTGCTGCGCTGCGAGGCCGTGAAGCAGGATGACGGTGTAGCCTTCATGCAATCCGCACGTGCTCAGCTCAATAACCAGCAGGGCAATGGCATCGACGTGTTCGGCCCATTCCCGGCGCCGATGGAAAAACGTGCCGGGCGTTATCGCATGCAACTGATGCTGCAAGCGAGTGAACGCAAGGCCCTGCACCGGCAACTACAGACCTGGATGCTTGCCCTGGCCAGGCTGAAAACGGCCAGCAGGGTACGCTGGTCGCTGGATGTTGATCCCTACGACACCTACTGAGGCTGATCAATACATAAACATTAGCGGCATTGAGCGTGTAAAATCACGCAGCTTGAGAATGACTGCATCCTGTCCGTTACACATTTGAAAAACTCGCTTGAAAATCTGATTCAACAGGCCGTCGCACAGTTAAAGTCCGATGGCGTGCTTGATGCCGCACTGTCACCAAAGATCCAGGTTACACGCACGCGTGATGCTGCCCACGGTGACTTTGCCAGCAACATTGCGATGATGCTGGCAAAGCCGGCTGGCAGGAACCCGCGCGAACTCGCACAGGCGCTGATCGAGGCACTGCCGCACGACGAACACGTGTTCAAGGTTGAAATTGCGGGTCCGGGTTTTATCAACTTCTTTCTGCACCAGCAGACTACGCTCGATGTGATCCGCACCATCCTCGACCGCGGCGACCGCTACGGCACCAGTGAAATCGGCAAGGGTGAAAAGGTACAGATCGAATTCGTTTCTGCCAACCCGACTGGCCCGCTGCACGTTGGCCACGGTCGCGGCGCGGCCTACGGTGCGACTGTGGCATCGCTGATGCGGGCAACCGGGTTTGATGTCGATTGCGAGTACTACGTCAACGATGCCGGTCGGCAGATGAATATCCTCGCCGTCAGCGTATGGCTACGCTATCTGCAGCATCTCGATACAGACATTACTTTCCCGATGAACGGTTACAAGGGTGAGTATATTCACACCATTGCTGGCGAACTTGTGGTGCGGCACGACGATGCTTTCGTCCACCCAGCCGATAAAGTCATGCAGGATATTCCCGCCGACGAACCCACCGGCGGTGACAGGGAGCAGCATATCGATGCACTGATCGAGCGCGCGCGTGAACTGCTGGGTGACGACGGTTACCGCACGGTGTTCGAGGCCGGACTGGATGCGATACTGGCGGACATCGCCGAAGACCTGGAGGATTTCGGCGTGCACTATGACGTGTGGTACTCGGAGCAGACTCTGGCAGAACGGAAACTGATCGACAAGGCTGTGAAACAACTGCAGGATGGCGGGCACGTGTACGAGCAGCAGGGCGCGCTGTGGTTTCGCTCGACAAGTTTTGGTGACGAAAAAGATCGGGTGGTTATCCGCGATAATGGCCAGGCGACCTATTTTGCCTCCGATATCGCCTACCACATGGACAAGTTCGAACGCGGTTTTGAACGCGTGATCAATATCTGGGGTGCGGACCACCATGGCTATGTACCACGTGTCAAAGCCGCGATCAGGGCGCTGGGCGAAGACGAAAACAAGCTGGATATCCTGCTTGTGCAGTTCGCCAACCTGTACCGCGGTGGTGAACGTGTGCAGATG
>JAASSE010000289.1 GCA_021768055.1 Gammaproteobacteria bacterium
CCAGATCAATACGGGTTGCCAGCTCCTCACCCAGCCTGGATAACTGGTCGGGCAGATGATTCAATACATCCGGGTCAAAATTGCTGGAGGTGTCGTAGAGGTCATTGAACGCTACCGCCACCTGTGTGGTTTCAGTGATTCTGTCAAATACTTCATTGGCGAGCTTGACGATATCTGAGCGGCGTTCTTCACCTTCCTCTATACGACGGTAAATCTCGAAGTGGCCGGTAGCAAGGTAGTCAACCAGATCCTGACAAAACTCTTGCAATAATTCCATGATTTCTTCGTCATCGCTTCCGGGATTCTGGTCTGCTGCGCTGGCCAGATTGTAATACTGCGATAGAACGTTGTTACGCTCGGCAATCAATTGCTTGATTTCTTTTCGTGTCCGTGCGCGACGATCCTGTGGCGGTTGTTTCGTTCCCGTGTTCATCTCTCAGTCTCCCTCACAAAAAAATTATCTGGTTAATTTTTATAATTTTTTAAACTCTTATTATTTATACAGTGCATATTTACCGGCTTGAATGCATTAAATCAAGTTTTACACATTTCCATATCAATAACCGCTAACACATTAAGCTTATCTTACTAGAAATGACCAAAGTATTCTTTTGTAAATTATTGATTCATTGACATTAATAAGGTGGTCACATTCTAATCACAGTAAATTAGGATTTATTAATATTTTGTTACGTTTCCACTTGTCATAAAAATACTCAATTGATAGCTGTTTCTGAGTGGCAAAATCTTAACAATTCACTACATTTAAATCGTTGCCTTTACAAATTTCTCATGTTTTCAGATGTGCGGTGCAGTCTGGAAACATCACATCAGATGCCTTGGGGATAATGCATGAGTGAAAGTATTCAACCTGCCATTGACGGTATAACCGAAATAACGCTTGGCACCGGCCTGGATGACGAGGCGCATTTGCAGCCAGAGCGCGTTAACGCCGAATACATACAGGACCAGAAATTCAAGGGTGTAATACGCCGATTCAAGATTTTCAATGACACCCAGATGTATTACACATTGAAGTCATTTGGAAACAAAAAGAATGCACAACGTCGGATCCATCTCGGCTTCGTTGATGAGCGCCCGCGTCGCGATATCCGCTTTGCATGGAAATGGCTGGGCGCGGGGCTGGGCATGTTGGCACTTTCTATCCTATTGTTTTATATAGGCTTATATACTCAATACAAGCATCAATACATTACTATCGCAGGGGTACTGGTGGGTACATTCAGCCTGCTGTCACTGATGATTTTCTACTATCGCACGCATGACAAGCTGGTTTACCGGAGCTTCGTCGGCGGGGTACCGTTGTTTGAAGTCAGCAGATACAAGGAGAGTAACAAGCCATATCAAAACTTCATGCACACATTGAATACGCATATTCAGCAGGGACAGGCAAAAAAAAGCATGCGCGAGCGCCTTATCGGAGAGCTTGCCGACTTGCGCCGGTTAAGGGATGAAGGCCTGGTCAGCAACGACCAATACGAACTTGCCAGAAAAAGGATCTTCAAGCACGAAGCCTACCAGGTGAAATAGTCCCTAATTAAGAACTTATGCCCTTATAATGAAATCTTAGAAAACGGGGTATAAAAAATGAAAACACCTGACAAACTAAGACGGCATTTTCTGCAACTCGCTGGCCTGTTAGGTCTGGGCGCTGCAACGAAGGCAGCTCATGCCATTCACACTGAAACGCACTTTGATGAAAAGGCCAAGCATCATCTGGTTTACCAGTGCAACAAGGCAGACCCTCAATACATAGATAGTATCCTGTTTTCCTGTGGCGAAATGCTACGTAAATACGGTGATGATATCGAACTGGTAATTGCCGTGATTGGCCCCGGATTGCATTTGCTGGCAAAACGTCCTGGACGCCCCATCAGCCCGATGCAACAGGAACGTGTAAGATCTCTCAATGCCTACGGCGTGGCTTTTCATGCCTGCGGCAATACCATGAAGTCGCTGCACTGGACTGAAAACGACCTGGTGGATTTCGCCAAAGTCGTACCAATCGGCGTCGATGACATCATGCAGTTGCAGCAAAAGGGTTTTGCCTATATGAGCTGGTAGTCTGTGTCCTCCCTAGTTAATCGGAATTGTCTGAGCTTATAGCCTGGAAAAAACGCACTGCCTTGCTCGGCGCAGTACCCCAGTCGATGCCCGCATTCTTCAGCAGTTCGATCAAACCCTCACCAATTTTCTCACTGTCACTGTCTGCGCTAATCTCCACTTCGATTTCATAGTCGATGTTGCCATCCGGAAAATAGCTGGTATCTAGTTCGAATTCGACGCTTGCTTCATAGTCGGCTGCGTTGAGGGTGACTGGTGGTAACTGGATACGCTGGTTACGAAATTTACCCAGGTATTGCACGCGCTGACCACTACAGGCGGAGAGGATTGTTTCGACCAGCTGCGGAGCCCTTGAGCTGAATTGTTGTTGGACAAGTTCTTCAACCGGCATGCTGCCAGCTATCAAGGCATTCGCTGTCTCTGCAGAAAGGGCAGATTCTTCTTCTATCCGTTCAGTTAAAACTTCTGAACTGTCAGAAACGGATTGTTTGTCTCCCTTGATCGTCAGGATATTGCTGCCATCCTCCTGCCGTATTCGTAACGCAAGTTGATGGCCGTGCAAGCAGGATGCGGGACTGTCAAAAAAATGGTTGATCTGGTCGATCGGATTTTCAAGAACAGAACGGGGCAGATCCAGGTAATCAACCAGCTTGGTAAAAGCACTGCTGTCCTTGACGGAAAACTTGAATTCGATCTCTGTGGAGGCCGATGTCATATCAAGCTAGCCCGCATAGTGCACGAAGGCGGATCGAATCACTTCTCGGCCGACAGGTAAC
>JAASSE010000059.1 GCA_021768055.1 Gammaproteobacteria bacterium
CGATAAACCAGCGAACCAACATGGCGATAAGGAGGATAAACATACCTCCAGCAATAGTAGAACTGTAATAGTCCCAGTGACTTTCTGTATGTTTGCCAAACCACTGCCATAAACCAATGACAGCAGCAATGACGCCAAAGTACAGTGGTATAGTGGTTAACTCAGCTCCATATTTATACTTCTTCCCTGCTGCCAGATGCTCGATATAACCGGCTAACATACCACTGTCTGCTGCGTACCATATCGCAAGCATGATAACGCCTATGATAAAGAGCGCAGGACTCTTTTTGGTGTACACCATAACTCGATCCTCCTCAGGATGTGCTTTGTTATTTAAGACTTTTTCTAATCTTTTCTTTCTTAAGTTATTATTACCTTGCTTTCACCGCGGGCTTATTAACTCATGTTGCATAAGCAATAACAACAATTAAATTAATATATTCTTACCTTTTTATGATTGAGCGCCTCCTTTGATCCAAAATCCATAAAAAAAACTCCCTGCAAATGCAGGGAGCAAAACTCCTCTAATAACAGGTGTGTTAACAACCCTACCAAAAACACATCCTGCACCTAGAGTTTTTAAAACCTGTACCTCGGAGACAGAAGACAGGGTTCGCGCAACTTTATTATTCACTACATATATTCTTAGTTTGATAGACGTCCAACTTTTCATGAACCCGGCGTTTAATTTTCATATCCTTAATCGCCATGTAAAGAACCATTTTCGGCACATACTCCTGATAATGACGGACGCATGCCGGCTTTATTCACATATTTATTGTTATGCATGTTCGTTGAATTTATCCATCATTCCACGAGCTTTGAAACTCATTTACACAGAATATCCTGATTTACTAATAGGTATCTGTCGCATCGCTCGCAAGTAGTTTTCTGTCTAGCTAAATCCATAAATGCTTACATCAGTAATCAAAAATACACCTGGCGTCACCTGGTAACTTTTTGAACAAATGACAACCGGGAACACCAGTTTTTAGAGTCAATCTGCCTGGTTCCTGCTATAGTTCGCCCTTCGAACAGAATTCATCACGTGGCGGGATATAACCTCACATTTCAATAGGTTATACGTAACACGCTGCAAAGAGGTTGAGCTACTAATGAAAGTATTATCTGGCCTGATATTTACCCTGATCATCGCTGTCACGCCTGGTATGGCGCTGGCTTCGACAGCTACCACCCAGCATCTCGACCTGACTGGCCACTGGGTGGGCGCTGTCGCTATCGCTGTATTTGTACTGGCCTATTCACTGGTCATGGCCGAAGAATTCATCCACCTCAGGAAATCCAAGCCGGTGATGCTGGCTGCCGGCATCATCTGGTCATTTATCGCCGCGGTCTATGCTGCCAATGGCATGACCCACGAAGCCGAAGCCGCGGTGCGCCACAACCTGCTGGAGTATGCCGAGCTGATGCTGTTCCTGCTGGTGGCGATGACCTACATCAACGCGATGGATGAACGCCAGGTATTCGACGCATTGCGTTCATGGCTGGTACGCAAAGGCTTCAGTTTCCGCCAGCTGTTCTGGCTGACCGGCATCCTGTCATTCTTCATTTCGCCGATTGCAGACAACCTGACCACGGCGCTGCTGATGTGCGCCGTCGTTATGGCTGTAGGTGGTGATAACATCCGTTTCGTCGGACTCTCTTGTGTCAATATCGTTGTCGCTGCGAATGCCGGTGGCGCGTTCAGTCCGTTCGGCGACATCACCACGCTGATGGTATGGCAGAAAGGCATCGTCGACTTCCAGACTTTCTTCGCCCTGATTGTTCCTTCAGCGGTCAACTACCTTATCCCTGCTGCAATCATGCACTTTGCAATCCCCAATGAACAGCCGCATGCCAGTGATGAAGTTATTGTGATGAAGCGCGGCTCCAAACGCATCATGTTCCTGTTCCTTTGCACCATTGCGACTGCGGTCAGTTTCCACAACTTCCTGCACATGCCGCCGGTAATCGGCATGCTGACCGGTCTGGCGTACCTGCAGTTCTTCGGCTTCTACCTGCGTATCACCCATGCCAGGCAGAAGGATGCAGCGCCCTATGATCTCCAGGAGGCCGAGCGCATGATGGGTGACGTCGTACCTTTCGATATTTTCGACGGGATTGCACGCGCAGAATGGGACACTCTGCTGTTCTTCTACGGCGTGGTACTGTGCGTCGGTGGCCTCGGCTTTATCGGCTACCTCGGCATGGCTTCAGAACTGATGTATACACAGTGGGGCGCAACCCAGGCCAACATCAGCGTTGGTATTCTCTCTGCTATCGTCGACAACATCCCGGTGATGTTCGCGGTGCTCACGATGCAGCCGGACATGTCCATGGGGCAATGGCTACTCGTAACCCTGACCGCCGGTGTTGGTGGCAGTATGCTTTCGATCGGTTCTGCTGCAGGTGTAGCCCTGATGGGTCAGGCACGCGGCAAGTACACGTTCTTCGGGCACTTGAAATGGACACCGGCAATAGCACTCGGCTATGTGGCGAGCATCTACGTCCACATGAAAATCAACGAAGTCTACTTCGATCTTCCGCCTGTCGGTTAACTATCGTTTAAACGGTTCATAACCAAACTGTTACTCAAGGCTGACCGCATGACGGCCGCTTTGCCGCCTTAACGAATTACTTGTATGAATGCCTCTGCAACGGGATTATCAAGATTCGAGTATGTGCGTACGATCCACAAGGTACGGAAGATTTGCTAGCCTAGCACCTTGAGGTAATGCTGCTTGCCACATTCTTGCGCATCTTCAACCATGAATCGCGGCAGGTGCTGACCTGGTATGTTTAAGCGCACTGATAACTTCACGTTCAGGCAGACGCAAGCAACACATAGATCATCATCTATCTATGGATAAGAAACAATTTATTTGTTACTAAGTATGGTCTTTTCTAAGCTTTCCCAACATTTAATCACACAGTAAACAAGACTGCTGTTTACAGCTACCGGCGTCCTTGGCAGTGGCATTACCTTATATATGAGGACTTCCCACCGGAAGCCTTGATACAGGTATGTTCTCAGATGTCGACAGACTCAAGGAACATGGTATTCAATGCAAAACGAAACCAATGTAAAGCTCAGGACCTACGTCTACATAGATTCATTGCAACCCCAGCTTGCAGAGTATATGGCTTCGGTTTCACAGGGCTTTCCACCGGTACCCGGTGACTCATGCCTGTGGATGGAAGTATCGCCGGGGATGGCTATCCATCGTTTTACTGATATTGCCCTCAAGGCCACGCGGGTCAACCTGACTCAACAGGTTGTTGAACGTGCGTTTGGCTCCATGGTAATCCATCACCGCGATCAGAGCGATGTACGAGAAGCTGGTCGAATAATGCTTTCAAACCTCGATGCTGATCACAATGACCGCGAAGAGTGTCACATAGCATGGCAAGAAATTATACGCGGTATGACGAAACACCACACTGTACTGATCAATCGACAGCACCGTGGCGGCTCGATGATGCTGCCGGGAGAGAGCATGTTCATCCTCGAAACCGAACCGGCTGGTTATATTGTTTACGCAGCCAATCAGGCTGAGAAAGCCGCCAACATAACCCTGATCGACGTACGTGCTGTTGGTGCCTACGGACGCCTGACGCTGTCCGGCCGCGAAGCGGATGTCGAGGAGGCGGCAGCTGCCGCCATAGATGCAGCTCAACATCCAATGGGAACCTGAACTATGCATCGACAGGAACTACTCCGGTTGTTAAAACTGCATTCAACGCGTTTCATGGATGAGGCAGGCTACCGTACCAGAGCCATTCAGTTCGTTGAAACCCATACCGACTGTTTTCACCGACACTTGTGGCCTATGCATGTAACCGGATCAAGCTGGGTCGTCAGCCCTGATCGTGAACGTGTATTAATGCTGCACCATCGCAAGCATGACCAGTGGTTCCAGCCCGGCGGACATGCTGATGGAGACGCTGACATACTGCGAGTTGCATTACGCGAAACGTCCGAGGAAACAGGGCTCGATCCAAAGCGCATCCTGTTATTACACCAAGATGTATTTGATGTGGATATACATGCCATTCCTGCTATCGGTAACGAACCACCGCATGAACATATCGACATACGGTTCCTGGTGGAAATAGATGACAGACTCGTATTGCCCGGCAACGATGAATCACACGACGTGATATGGGTAGATTTAAACAACGTGTCACGCTTTAACAACAACCGCTCCACTTACCGAATGGTTGAAAAAACACGTTTCATGCGCAACCTCTATTCAGAACGAAGAATCGCTTAAGTGCCTGCTATTGCAGTATCAATTACTCTTCACACCTTTACATCTCACTACCCCATAAAGCTTCTACCCTCAAACACACATGCGGTGATCTGCACATCATGTTGCAGTAAATATTCATACCCAAGTGTATACATCTATACAAAATTTATTTTCTATAAACCGCTAATCACCCTACATAACAAACGGAGATACACGCAAACGCATTGTATTTACGACATTTTCCATACATAGATTTATTTCTATGAATCAAGAATGAAATATTGATTGGATGTACACATAGACATCAGCCTATGCTTTCACACGATCTCATAAGTCGATTACCGATTTACCACAGCCAGTTAACGAAAAACGAAACAGGAGACGAATATGTCAACTAAATCCTACCAAGCGGGTGTGAAGGAATACCGCGAGAAATACTGGACGTCGGATTACGTACCTCTCGACACTGACCTGTTGGCCTGTTTCAAGGTCACGGGTCAGCCGGGCGTACCACGCGAAGAAGTCGCTGCCGCAGTTGCAGCTGAGAGTTCAACAGGTACATGGAGTACCGTATGGTCCGAACTGCTCACCGACCTTGAATATTACAAGGGCCGTGCTTATCGCATCGAAGACGTACCAGGCGACAGCGAATCATTCTACGCCTTTGTCGCCTATCCAATCGATCTATTTGAGGAGGGCTCGATCGTTAACGTGCTTACCTCACTGGTCGGTAACGTGTTCGGCTTCAAGGCACTGAAACACCTGCGCCTGGAAGACATTCGCTTCCCGATTGCGTACATCAAGACCTGTGGCGGCCCGCCGGCCGGTATCCAGGTCGAGCGTGATCGACTGAACAAATATGGACGTCCAATGCTTGGCTGCACCATCAAGCCAAAGCTCGGCCTGTCCGCGAAGAATTATGGCCGCGCGGTGTATGAATGTCTGCGCGGTGGCCTTGATCTGACCAAGGACGATGAAAACGTCAACTCCCAGCCGTTCATGCGCTGGCGCGACCGTTTCGAATTCGTTGCCGAGGCGATCCAGAAAGCTGAGCAGGAAACCGGTGAGCGTAAAGGTCATTACCTGAATGTTACAGCAGCTACACCGGAAGACATGTATGAACGCGCCGAGTTCGCTAAGGAACTGGGTATGCCTATCATCATGCATGACTTCCTTACCGGTGGATTTACTGCCAATACCGGCCTGGCTAACTGGTGCCGCAGGAACGGCATGTTGTTGCACATCCACCGCGCAATGCACGCAGTAATTGACCGACATCCAAAACACGGTATCCATTTCCGCGTTCTTGCCAAGTGTCTGCGTCTGTCTGGTGGTGACCATCTTCACACCGGTACCGTTGTCGGCAAACTCGAAGGCGACCGAGCTTCAACACTGGGCTTTGTAGATCAACTGCGTGAATCCTTCGTACCGGAAGATCGCTCTCGCGGTGTTTTCTTCGATCAGGACTGGGGTTCAATGCCCGGCGTGTTTGCAGTGGCATCTGGCGGTATCCATGTCTGGCACATGCCGGCACTGGTCACCATTTTCGGTGACGATTCCGTACTGCAGTTCGGTGGTGGTACCCAGGGACATCCTTGGGGTAACGCAGCCGGCGCTGCTGCTAACCGTGTTTCGCTAGAAGCCTGCGTCAAGGCTCGTAACGAAGGCCGTGATCTGGAACGCGAATCCCGCGACATCCTGACCGAGGCTGCACGTACCAGTCCTGAACTTGCAATGGCCATGGAAACCTGGAAAGAAATCAAGTTCGAATTCGAAACAGTCGACAAACTGGACGTGGGCTAACGCCCCGTCCAGCAGGACATTGCATGCCAGCAATATCAACGACAACGGTAAACAGTTAACGATAAGAGGAATACAACAATGTCAGCATCACATGAAGTGGGTGATTTCCAGACTGCCCAGACACTCGAAACCTTTGGCTTCCTGCCCAAAATGTCGCAGGATGAAATCCACGAACAAATCGCTTACATCATCGCGAACAACTGGACACCCGCGATCGAGCACGAACATCCCAGTCGATCAACCAATCCCTACTGGACGATGTGGAAACTGCCCTTCTTCGGCGAACGCGATTTAGCCAGCGTCGTCGCCGAACTGGAAGCGTGTCAGCGCGCTTATCCTGATCACCATATCCGCCTGATCGGTTACGACAACTACACGCAGAGCCAAGGTTCCTCCTTTGTTGTCTACGAAGGAAGAGGCTAATACGTGGCAACTGTCACCCGGCAGTTTCGCCGGGTGACAAACAGCGATAACAGATCAAGCAAC
>JAASSE010000290.1 GCA_021768055.1 Gammaproteobacteria bacterium
CAGCATATAGAAGAGCTCGTCAATAAGAACAGCCTGTAACACCATACAATGATTTCAGATAATGCTGCACGCAAGCCGCTAAAAACCATTCACGAAGTCAAGCAGGATACTTTCATTTTTGAAAAACCGAATGCATTACCGCTGGATATATGCAATGAAATGATTCGCCGCTTTGAAGCCTGCGAGGACGAACAATATGAAGGGCGTATTGGTCAGACAGTTGATAAAGACAGAAGCATTAAGCGTTCAACAGATCTTGTAACAAGCGGCAAGGAAAACTGGAAAGACCTCGATTCGGAATTGTTCAGATCACTCAGCACTGCAATTCATGAATTCCGCGAAACATTCCCTTTCTTCAAAGGCCCGTTCAAGGACATGGGCTACAACATACAACGCTATCGTCCCGGTGAGTACTATCACTGGCATATCGATGGCGGCAGCCATGAATTTAGCCACCGCCAGCTGGTCGCCCTGTGGTACCTAAATGATGTGCCCGGGCCGGGTGGAGAAACAGAATTCACTTTCCAGGAAATCAAAGTAAAGCCCGAAGCAGGCAAGCTGGTGCTATTCCCTCCTTTCTGGACGCATGAACACAGGGCGTGCGAAGTAAAGGAAGGTACAAAATATATAGCAACTACCTGGGTAGTGTTTGCATAATTATTCGAAATCCATCATTTGGCGCAATACTTTGTCAAAGCCATCCATTAGATTACGGGGACGCGCAGCGTCAAATTATTTATAAACTCCGTATTTAATGAATGGCTTTTCGCGTCTTGCATCCAACTGATGAATTTCTTAATTACATGCCTTTCATTATCAAACAACCCGAAACAGAAGAAGAATTCGAACAGTACTACGACTTGCGCTGGCGCATTTTGCGCGCACCCTGGGGTGAAGCGAAAGGGAGCGAAATTGATGATATCGAGGATCGTTGCTATCACGTTATGGTGACTGATGACGATGACTGTATTGGTACAGGAAGGCTGCAGTACAACACTGACAACGAAGCACAAATTCGCTACATGGCTGTTGCAGACGGCTATGAACGACAGGGCATCGGCAAATTGATCGTTGAAGTCCTTGAGCGGGAGGCATCAAGCACCAGACATAACACTATCATGCTCGATGCAAGAGAACCGGCGGTTGGCTTCTATGAAAAACTCGGGTATGAAGTCAAAGAAAAAAGCTATCTGCTATTTAACAGTATTCAACACTTTCGAATGACTAAAACACTAAAGTAACTGAAAACGTGATGTTTGTTGCAGGGCGAGGCAAAAGTTATTAAATAAACGGAGCGTATAGGTAATACGTGAGTATTATTTAATAACTTTTAACGAAGCAATGCGGCAAACAGCGCTTTTTCAGCTGAATATAGGGCCCAGCGGGCGATCATTATTATCCTCCCTCATAATAATATCGGTTTCGTTCATATCGCCTGTGATGTCGATATTGACACCAGTCACGCCTGGCATGGTTCGCAGGATGTAAGCTGCCATCAGCAAGAGCAGTTTTTCGTTTTCTGTTTCAATCGCGGTTAATATTTTATCTGCAGCAATCTGGCAGCGTTGCTCGGCATTGGGATTATCCACCCAGTCCCTGCTCATTTGCCAACCCCTGTCCATGTCTGCATCCAGCTTTGCAAAAAAATCCGTTGCCTCGGTCAACAGATAATCCGGCACATCAATATTTTCCGCGCGCCCATCGACGATAATGTTCAGATTCATAGGTACCACCTGTTAATATGCAGACCATTATACGTAATACCTCACAGGGTTCGAACCATGTTGATAACTATCCCGGAAGTCCTGAATAAAGAAGAACTTACAGTGGTTCATGATTTTATTTCGCAGGCAAAATTCGTTGACGGCAAACTCTCTGCCGGTAGCGAAGCCATCGACGTTAAAAACAATCTTGAAATGCAGACAACGGATCAGCACATGGCACAACTGAATAATCTTGTGATGGGCAAGCTGGTAAAGCATCCGGTTTATTTAAATGCCGCCATGCCAGCAAAAATAGCCGCACCCTACTACGCAAAGTATTCAAAAGGCATGCAATACGGCACCCATATCGATGATCCCATCATGGGACCTGCCGGCCAGCGTTACCGCACCGACCTTTCTATTACCGTGTTTCTGAATCCGCCTGAAGACTATGAAGGTGGTGAGCTGGTTGTGCAGACTGTTTTTGGTGAGCAACGGATTAAACTGGAAGCAGGTAATGCCGTCATGTACCCCTCTGGCAGCACACACCGTGTTGCAGAAGTAACGCGTGGAGAGCGAATCGTCGCGGTAACATGGGTGCAGAGCATGGTACGCGACCCGTCTCAACGTGAACTCCTTTACAAGTTGTCCCAGGCAAGAGACATTTTGCTGGACAAATCGAAAGGCGAGAAAGAGACGGAACTGGTTAGTAATGCATACATCAATCTAGTGCGCATGTGGAGCGACGTCTAGAAATTGTCTTTTTTTACAATACAGCTATAACGCTTTTAGGCGATTTGGCTTCCAATAAAAAAGGCCGCTGTTGCGGCCTTTTTTATTGCAAATAATGTGTTGGAATTAACGGCTCGAGCCTGCCTCTTCATGCGCCAGGTCAACCACTTCCATTGCCAGGTCCCTGTACTTCTGGCGGTAACCGTCGAGTTCATGACCTGCTTCCGGCGTGAAGTAATCCTTGGGATCAACGCCGTTCTTGTGTTCGTATTCGATGAATTTCTTCTGCATTTCGATCATTTCTTTGATCTTTGCTGCTTTATCACTCATGTTCTTCACCTTTATTGATTGGCTGTCTGCACAGCCATTCCAGAAATGTGTGGGATGGAGTCTACCACTCCCACAAAATCAGAC
>JAASSE010000291.1 GCA_021768055.1 Gammaproteobacteria bacterium
ACAGCAATAACCGGTTTCCAGGTAAAAAGTTGAAACGGCTATTACCGGAACGTGTTCCTGGTCTTGATGCTACCCCATTGAAAAGAGCGCACGGTGAATTCGGTAGAGGCTTCCCCCCGGGTAGTTTGCCGGATGGCATTCGGCAGCCATAAGCGTTTGTTGGCTAGCATATGGTTCGGGTTGCCGCCGATGAAGACATCGGGATTTTGTGCAACGATGTCCCGTAATAACTGTTGCTGTAAATAGGAGTTGTCGGGCATTAACTGTTCAACAATTTCACCCAGGGTTTCACCGCTTTTAATATCCCAGTAGCTTTGACTGAGAGGGTAAACTTTTATGCGGGTAGACTCCGTCCATGCGTTAGTGCATATGAACAGCAACAGCAAAAGAAAATATTTCATCGTGCAAAGTATAGCTTACAATGTTTGTCATTCATGATCGTGCAGAACCATGTTAAGACTTGAAGACTTGAAAATTCCCAATCTTGAACCGGTAAACCTGACCATAGCACCCGGTGAATGTATCGGACTGTCAGGTGAATCAGGGACAGGTAAAACAAGGCTGCTCAGGGCCATTGCTGATCTTGATGAACATGAAGGACAGGTGTATTCGGAAGATATTGCACAGGACCAGGTCAAGGCGCATGAATGGCGCAAGCGAGTAGCATTGCTCCCTGCGGAGAGTCTATGGTGGTATGACAGGGTAGGGGAGCACTTCAGCGCACGTGAAGAAGACATCAAGGCGCTGGGTTTTAGTAAAGATGTTTTAAACTGGAACACTGGCCGATGTTCCAGCGGCGAAAAACAACGTTTGTCACTGCTACGTATGTTGTCAAATGGGCCTCGTGTTCTTCTGCTGGATGAACCCAGCGCAAACCTGGATGCTGCCAATACCCAACGTGTCGAGAAACTGATACGGGAATATATCGAAAAGCATCATGCTGCAGCGATATGGGTCAGCCATGATGAAGAACAGTTTGAACGTGTTACTTCGCGCAGCTATAAACTGGTTGATGGAGCAGTGGTGCAATCATGAAAACCGAATTTATTGCGCTTAATTCATTTGACCTGATGCTGGCTTCGTTACTGGTGCTTGCGTTGATCGGCCTGGGCGCACGTTTAAAGCTCAGCGTAAGTGTCATGTTGACCATTGCTGCTGTGCGCACAACTGTACAGTTGCTGCTTGTAGGCCTGATCCTGGAAGCTGTCTTCAGAAACGCGCAATTACCCCTGCTGGTGCTCATCGCATTGGTGATGATGATTGTCGCTGCCTGGGAGATCCTTGCGCGCCAGAAACGCAAGCTGCGGGGATGGTGGGGATTTGGTGTCAGTGCATTTTCCTTGTTCATTTCCTCGTTCCTGATTACCTTGCTGGCGCTGTTGATCGTCATCGATGCTGAGCCCTGGTACACACCACAATATGCTATCCCGCTGCTGGGCATGCTGTTGGGTAATACCATGAATGGTATCGCGCTGGGCATAGACAGGTTGGTGCAAACCGCCTGGCAGCAACGTGCAGTCATAGAACAAAGACTGATGCTGGGCCAGACTGATTTCGAAGCAATTCGTGAAATTTCACGGGATAGTATGCGCGCCGGCATGATTCCTATTATTAATGCGATGGCAACAGCAGGCATCGTGAGCCTGCCGGGCATGATGACTGGTCAGATTCTTGCCGGCGCTCCGCCGGTTGAAGCCGTAAAATATCAAATACTGATTATGTTTCTGATAACAGCCGGAACGGGCTTTGCGGTGATCACAGTGTTACAGCTGATTACCAGGCGTATGTTTGATGCGCGGGAACGCCTGCGTTTTGATCGTATGTTAAGAGAGTCTGCCTGAATTACCTGAATTTGTATTTGAATTTGGTATTTGTGCCCGACGTTCTGACTTCGGCATATTCCAGGAATGGCTGTAATTGCTTCATAACAGAAGTTAAATCCTCATCGGACACCTTGTTGTATTCGCCTTCTATGATATGCATTAAAGCATCTGTCAACGTATCATCATGCTGCGGTATTTCTACAGGATCCTCTACTGTTTCATCGTCATAACTTGATTCGTGTGATTTATTGTTTTGATAAGCAAGCTTAAGTGCATGTTCTGCACGATCACATAATCCATCAAAATCGAGATCACGATTGTTGATACCTGTACCGGTTAAACCGGAAATCACTTTCAGGTCCAGTTCTTCACCGGCGTTATTAAAGGTCATGCCTTCCAGTGATTTCTGCACACGGTTAACCGCGATTCGAGCCTTGGTTCGGTTTGTCATTGGTAACAGTAATGCAAACCGTGCTTCACCGATACGGGCAAGGATTTCTTCATCACGGAATGATCTGGATATGCGGTTGCATATTTCAACAAGTAATCTATCGCTTATCTTCTTTCCGTGTTTTTCCTTGATGCTGCTGAACGAATCAAGTTCAAAATAAACCACTGACAAATCCAGCCGGTGTCGTACCGACATTGATAAAGCCTTGTTCCCCTGTTTTTTGAAGCTGGACAGGTTGTACAGGCCGGTCAACTCATCGATGCCCGCCAGTTTTTCGAGCTCTTCCAACATGCATTTCAGTGTTAGATGTGAGTGTGCACGGCTGATCAGATCGATGTCGGTAAACGGTTTTGAGATAAAACCGGTTGCGCCCATGTCAAACACGGCCTTCATCGCTGCATGAGAGTCGCTGTGGCCGGTAATCATGACCACCTGTAATTGTGCGGTACGACGGTCTTCACTGGTGCGCAGTTTCTGCAGGAACTGCAGACCGTTCATTTCCGGCATCTGGATATCGGCAAAAATCAGGTCGATCGAATGCTCCGGTTTGAGGTGATCAAGCGCTTCTTTGCC
>JAASSE010000292.1 GCA_021768055.1 Gammaproteobacteria bacterium
CCTCAGGTTTTTGAGTTTCTTCCTGATCGACGGAAGATGTCGTCGGCTGATTTCAAGAAGTTCCTCGCTGTCGTTCAATATGATGCACTGGCGGCCTTCATCATTCTTGGATAAACCGGAAATATTGTTTTCTGCAACCAGGGCATTGCGATGGATGCGTACGAAATTTTCGTTGAATTCCTGCTCCAGCGCTTTCAGTGATTCCTCGATCAGGTATTCGTGGTCTTCGGTTTTCAGGGTGACGTATTTCTGGTCTGCCTTGAAATAGATAATGTCTTCGATCGGTACCAGTTCGAGCGAGCCGCGGCTTTTTACACAGATTTTTGAACGTGTTTCATTATTTTTGTCATCATCACGCAGGCGCTGCAGCTGTGCACGCGTCAGACGCTTGGCGGCGCTGATCGCGTCGGCAAGGCGGTCCTGCTTGATCGGCTTCAGCAGGTAGTCCACTGCGTGTGTTTCAAATGCCTTCAGCGCATGGTCGCTGTACGCGGTGGTGAAAATGATCGCCGGTGGGTTGTCCATCTGGTTGATGTAGCCGGCTGCTTCCAGGCCGTCCATGCCGGGCATGCGGATATCCATCAGCACCAGATCCGGACTGGTATGCTGGGACTTCTGCAGGGCCTGCTCTCCAGATGCAGCCTCCCCGATTATGTTTTCTCCCAGGCCGCTGAGCATATGGCGCAAACGCTGACGAGCCAGCTGTTCATCATCAACTATCAATACGTTCATAATAATGTGACCGGTAGTTCCAGTGTTACTGTGTAATCCTGTTTGGTCGCATTTATATAGAACCGGGCTTTGTGCCCGTAGGCCAGATGCAGTCGTTGACGAATATTGTCCTGCGCCATTTTGTTGCCTTTCGAATGCGTAATGACGCCGCTGCCGTCAATCGGGTTGGAGACCTCGAGCACCAGGTGTTCACCCTGCTTCCGTGCCGAGATCAGGATAGTCCCGCCGTCAGGTAATGGTTCTATACCATGATATATAGCGTTTTCTGCGAGAGGTTGCAGGGATAACGCCGGAATTTCTGCATCATTTAGCGAATTATCCACATTCCAGTCGATTTTCAGGCGTTCACCCAGGCGCAGGGTCTCGATATCGAGGTAACTGCGGGTCAGGGCGATTTCATCTTGCAACGTATGCAGGTCCTTTTCCTGCAGGCTGGCGCGAAACAGGTCGGCGAGGTCTTCGATCGCCTTTTCAGCCTTTTCCGGCATCAGCGAGATCAGGCTGGCGATAGTGTTCATGCTGTTGAACAGAAAGTGTGGCCTGATCCGCGCCTTCAGTGCCTGGATCCGGGCCACTGACTGTGCATTCAGGTTCAACTTCCATTGGCGCTGGATATAAAAGTAGCGCAACACCACCGCGTATATCGCGGCGCTGATGATCAACATGCGCAACAGGAAGTGCTCCCCTAGCGGCGAGGTCTCCTCATCCAGTCCCATCCATGTTTTCAGATACAGAACGACAAGGCTGAAGCCGAGACTGACACTCATCATGATGATGAAACTTACAGCCAGGGCTGAGGCATCGCTGAGCCGGTTCAGTCTGCCACGGCTGCCACACAGTACTGCGGCATTGAGCAACGCGATCCATTGCATCAACATCGAGATAAAAGCGAGATGGTCCCAGAACTGTTCCGTGGTTGATGGTATCGACAGCGATAGCACGATCGCGAGCAGCTCGACGATCAGCACCAGCATGAATATGACGCGGACATCACAAAAATCCGGCAGCAAGCCGGTGTCGATACTGCCGGGTTTATCAGAAAGACTTGAGTTCCCCATGTCCTACAAATAGACGAGCAAGACCGGAATGCAAGCTTTGTTCTGATATACTCGCGAGCATCATGGCCAAAAAGGATAACAAACCGAGCAATACCGCATGGGGTGGCCGTTTCAGCGAACAGACCGATGCTTTCGTTGAGGCGTTCACTGCGTCGGTTGAATTCGACCAGCGCATGTACCTGCAGGACATCGCCGGCTCAAAAGCGCATGCAAAAATGCTGCTCAAAGCCGGTGTGCTATCTGCTGATGATTGTGATGCCATATTAAAAGGACTCGACACCATCGAGCAGGAAATCGAAGCGGGTGATTTCAACTGGTCGACAGCACGCGAAGACGTGCACATGAATATCGAGGCGCGCCTTACCGAACTGGTGGGCGATGCCGGCAAGCGCCTGCATACAGGCCGCTCACGTAATGACCAGGTAGCCACCGATATCCGTTTGTATCTGCGTGAGCAGATCGATGTGATCATCTCGCAGATACTGGATTTGCAAAACGGTCTGCTCAAGCTGGCAGAGCGCGAAGCCGATACCATCATGCCCGGCTTTACCCATCTGCAGGTCGCGCAGCCGGTCACGTTCGGCCATCACATGATGGCATGGTTCGAAATGTTGCAGCGTGATGCCACGCGCCTGCAGGACTGCCATGTGCGCATGAATGTATCTCCGCTGGGTTCGGCGGCGCTGGCGGGTACAGGTTATCCGATCGACCGCGAGTTCACATCCAGTGAACTGGATTTTGCAGCACCTGCGGCCAATTCACTGGATGCAGTCAGCGACCGTGATTTTGCCATCGAGTTTTGCGCCGACACCGCCATTTTGATGACGCACTTGTCACGCATGGCCGAGGAAATGGTGTTGTGGTCGTCGGCACAGTTCGATTTTATCGAGCTGCCGGATCGTTTCTGCACCGGCTCATCGATCATGCCACAAAAGAAAAATCCGGACGTGCCAGAACTGGTGCGTGGCAAAAGCGGCCGCGTCAATGGCAACCTGGTCAGCTTGCTGACCCTGATGAAGGCGCAGCCGCTGGCTTACAACAAGGACAACCAGGAAG
>JAASSE010000060.1 GCA_021768055.1 Gammaproteobacteria bacterium
GCCAGCTACATCATCGGGCCGCTGGACAAGGCCAGCATTAACAACCTCGCACAACAACACGAACTCGAGCTGCCGATATTGACCCTGAACTATGCTGAAAACCCGCTCAGTAATACCATGAATCTTTACCAGTTCGGCCTGTTACCCGAAGATGAAGCCGTGCAGGCAGCGGAACTGGCGATACGCGACAACCACACCCGTGCAGCCGTTTTAGTACCGAACAGCGACTGGGGCCGTCGCCTGCTGGCCGCATTCAAACAGCGCTTTGAAAAGCTCGGCGGCACCGTGCTTACAAGCCAGCAATACCCAACGAATGTGGATGATTATTCAAGACAACTGCGCCGGCTGTTCAACCTGGATGAAAGTGAAGCACGACACCGGGATCTGCAGCATGTACTGGGCACCAAGCTCGACTTCATGCCACACCGGCGACAGGACATCGACATGATTTTCCTGGCGGCCACGCATCGTTCTGCACGCGGCATTATTCCGGCACTGAAGTTCCATCATGCCGGTGACTTGCCGGTGTATGCAACGTCACATGTATACAGTGGTCATCTCGACCGCAGTGCTGACCGTGACCTTGATGGAATACTGTTCTGTGACTTGCCATGGACACTGATATCGAAAAATGCATTAAAGAAAGATTTTGATGCAAGCTGGGAAGATCAACGTGCCTATACGCGCCTGTTTGCTCTCGGCATCGATGCATTCAACCTTGTACAGAACCTGCAATATCTGCAAGCGCATGAGTATGCACGTTTCTCCGGTGAAACCGGCAACATTTCCATGGATGTAAACCAGCGTCTGCACCGGGAACTGCTTTGGGCCAGGTTCAGAAACGGTGCACCTGTCTATATCGACCTGACCATACTGCCGAAACCAAAGGCAAACAATGCCGCAAAACAGTCGTAGCCGGGGACAGCACGCCGAGCAGGCTTGCTGTGAATACCTTAAACAACAAGGTCTCAAGCTGCTCGACAAGAATTATCAAGGTCGCCGCGGCGAACTCGACCTGGTTATGAAAGACAGGAATACTGTCGTCTTTATCGAAGTACGCTTTCGTAAAAGCAACACATTCGGTAGCGCGCTGGAAAGTATTACAGCAAGCAAGCGGGAAAAATTACGTCTCACAGCAGAACAATACATGCAACAGGAAACCCGGCTGACTAATGGGCGTTTTGATGTTGTTGCAATGTCAGAAAAAAGCCAGAATAACGGCTCGGAAGCCTACACTTTCGAGTGGGTCAAAAACGCATTCTGAGAACATTACATAACATGGATCTATTAGGCCGCATCAACCAGAATTTTCAGGAAAGCATCAGCACCAAGCAAATGGCTATGGATCTGCTGTCAGAACCACTCGCCAATGCCTCTCAAATGATCACCCAGTGTCTGCTCGGTGGTGGAAAAATTCTTTCCTGCGGAAACGGCGGCTCTGCAGGTGATGCGCAGCACTTCTCCTCGGAGATGCTAAACCGTTTTGAGATGGAGCGACCGGGCCTACCTGCAATCGCCCTGACAACAAACAGCTCAACACTGACTTCCATCGCCAATGATTACAGTTACGATGAAATATTCTCCAAGCAGGTACGCGCCCTCGGGCAGCAGGGTGACATACTGCTGGCAATCAGCACCAGCGGCAACTCGGGCAATGTAATAGAGGCGATTGAAGCTGCGCACGAACGGGAAATGACAGTGATCGCGCTCAGCGGTAAGTCCGGCGGCAATATGACAGCATTACTCACGCCGACCGATATTGAAATCTGTGTCCCTTCTGACTCGACCGCACGTATCCAGGAAGTGCACCTGTTATGCATTCACTGCATCGGTGACCTGGTCGATCACCAGCTGCTGGGACAGTAAACGTTATTTGACGACCCTGAGATTGGGACGTGGCTTGTCTGGATCCGGATCCACGTCCGAGCCGCTTTCAGGCGTTTCGGACTCACCAGGATCATCCTCGGAAAACATCATGCCCTGCCCGTTCTCACGCGCATAAACCGCCAGGATCGCGGGTACCGGCACCAGGATAGCTTCAGACTTGCCGCCGAAACGTGCACTGAAGGTGATTTCCTCATCACCCAGCGTCAGCCCCTGAACTGCCATGGGGGCAATATTCAGCACGATCTTGCCGTCATTGATATGCCCGGCAGGAACTATGCATTGTTCAGCCTCGGCATTAACTAGCAAGTGCGGTGTGAGGCCATTATCGACAATCCACTGATACATGGCCCTTACCAGGTAGGGACGACTGGAAGTCATAGATACTATTCTAGCTCATTGATTCACGTCTCGCAGACTGGCGAAGACGAATGGGTATGTGCCTCAAGGCGGCGCTTAACGCAGTATTTCGCCGGTTGTGGCTGTCGGACTAAAGGCGAAGTTCGCGTTCGCCTTCGGTTAAACTCATTTGGAACCCTTCTCGTTCAAAATTGCGCTCAGCATAGGCCATGATCGGCTTGGCCGAGGCCTTGGGCAATTCGATACCGTAATGCGGCAAGCGCCACAATAACGGCGCGATACTGGCATCGACCAGCGAAAACTCTTCACTGAGGAAATATGGCATAGCCGCAAACACGTCGGCCGATGCCGCCAGGCTTTCGGTCAGTTCCTTGCGTGCCTTGGAGGCGGTTTTTTCGGGTTTAGTCTCAATCAGGTCAGCCAGCGGATACCAGTCATTCTCGACGCGGAACAGCGCCAGCCGTGTTTGTGCCCTGGCCACCGGACCCACCGGCATCAGCGGCGGATGCGGAAAACGCTCTTCCAGGTACTCCATGATCACACGCGAGTTATACAGCACCAGATCACGGTCAACCAGTGTCGGCAGACTGCTGTAGGGATTGAGGTCAATCAGGTCTTCCGGCAGATGCTTGGGATCGACCAGTATCGCTTCGTGTGCAATATCTTTTTCCGCAAGAACAATACGTGTTCTGTGGCAGTAAATAGATGTTGCTGTGGAATATAAATTCATATTAACGCACTCTCAATGCGGCTTGTTATTTTTAAATACGCAGCAGTAATCAATGTACGTCTTTCCAGTATTCTTTCTTCAGCATGTATGCCAGCACAAAGAAGACAACCAGGAATATCAGAACTTTTATACCGAGACTCTTGCGTTCATTTTGAATTGGCTCAGCCAGGTAAACCATGAAGTTGACCAGGTCTGCGACAAAAGCATTGTATTCTTCCGTTGTCATACTGCCTGCTTTTATCAGTTCCAGCCCGACAACATATTCCACTTCTACGCCCTGGCGCATTTCTGTTTTATAGATCGGCTCCAGTGTACCCTGCAGTGACTGCAGCACGTGCGGCATGGCTACATCCGGAAACACCAGGTTGTTCATGCCAGTCGGGCGATAGGGATCAATGTAGAACTTGCGTAAATAGGCGTACAGCCAGTCAGCACCGCGTGCTCTTGCAGACAGGGTGAGGTCGGGCACTTCAGTGCCGAATGCAAGCTCGGCGTACTCGGGCGTCATCGCCGACTTCATCAAATCGCCAACCTTGATTGGTTCACCTTTTTTATTGGTGGTGAAGATCAGGTTTTCGCGCAGCTCAGCCTCGGTCATACCAGTATCACGGGCAATACGGTTGTAGCGCATGTACTCGGCCTGATGGCAGCCCATGCAGTAATCGACAAAATGCTTTGCACCTCGCTTGACTGACTCCATGTCCGATGTATCGATTGGAGCACTGTCAATATGAACAGCACCACCGGCAGCGAATGCTGTAACAGAAAAAAGGCTTAGTGTAATTGTCAGAATTATGTTTTTCATTCTGTAACCCTGTCTGGAACCGGTTTGGTTTGTTCATTTTTCGAGGTGATATACAGCACGATGAAAAAGCCGAAATACAGTATCGAGAACAACTGCGACAGCAGCGTGATGGTTGTTGTTACATGCTGCATCGCCAGCCATCCGAGGACGACAAAGCTGACGATAAATACACCCAGGTTTATCTTGTAGATAATGGAGCGGTAGCGGATGGACTTGACCTTGCAACGGTCGATCCACGGCATGAAGAATAACAGGATGATCGCGGCACCCATCGCACCGACACCCAGCAGCTTGTCCGGTACTGCGCGCAGGATTGCATAGAACGGCGTGAAGTACCACACCGGCACAATATGCTCGGGCGTCTTCAATGGATCAGATGCAACGAAGTTTGCATGCTCCAGCAAGTAACCACCGCCATCCGGGAAGTAGAACATCACGGTAGCGAAGAAGAACAGGAACACCGCTACGCCGACAATATCCTTGACGGTGTAGTACGGGTGGAACGGAATGCCATCCAGCGGAATACCGTTCGCATCCTTGTTTTTCTTGATTTCGACACCGTCCGGATTGTTTGACCCCACCTCGTGCAATGCAAGAATGTGCGCAATAACAAGGAAAATCAATACCAGTGGCAGTGCGACAATGTGTAATGAGTAGAAGCGGTTCAGTGTAGCATCTGAAATAACGAAGTCACCGCGAATCCACAGCGTCAGATCATCGCCGATGACCGGAATGGCGCCGAACAGCGAAATGATTACCTGCGCACCCCAGTAGGACATCTGACCCCACGGCAGCAGGTAACCCATGAAGGCTTCGGCCATCAGGCACAGGTATATGAACATACCGAACAGCCAGATCAGCTCGCGCGGTTTCTTGTAGGAGCCGTACATCAAACCACGCAGCATGTGCAGGTAAACCACGACGAAGAACGCGGTTGCTCCGGTGGAGTGGATATAGCGGATCAGCCAGCCATAAGGCACATCGCGCATGATGTACTCGACCGAAGCGAACGCCAGCTCGGCATCCGGCTTGTAGTGCATGGCGAGGAAAATCCCCGATACGATCTGGATCACCAGTACCAGCAGCGCCAGTGAACCAAAGTAATACCAGAAGTTAAAGTTTTTAGGTGCGTAGTATTCAGCCAGATGCTCGTTCCACATTTTCATCAACGGGAAACGGTCATCAATCCATCCGATTATCTTGCCCATTATGCAGCCTCCCCTTCTTCACCCACGAGGATGGTGTTCTCGGTCAGGTAGTAATGCGGCGGTACCGGCAGGTTGGTCGGCGCGGGTACACCCGAGTACACACGGCCTGCCATGTCGAACTTGGAACTGTGGCAGGGACAGAAGAAACCACCCAGCCAGTCATCGCCGAGGTCAGCCGGTGCAATGTCAGGACGATACGTCGGTGAACAGCCAAGGTGGGTACAAATTCCAATCAGCACCAGAATTTCAGGTTTGCGTGAACGGAATTCATTCTGTGCATACTCGGGCTGCTGGTCCGAGATGTCGGAATTCGGATCACGTAAATTGTCATTCAGTTTCGGTAGACTATCCAGCATCTGCTGGGAACGGCGCACAATCCATACCGGTTTGCTTTGCCATTCGACGATCATCATGCGACCTTCTTCCAGTTTGCTGATGTCAGCTTCAACAGGTGCACCGGCATTTTTGGCACGCTCACTCGGCATCCAGGAAGCAATGAAAGGAACACATACAAACCCGGCGCCGACAGCACCGACCACGGACGTAGCTGCTGTCAGAAAGCGGCGTTTGTCCTTATCTACAACGTCAGTAGACATGTATTTATCTCCGCGTAAGAAAATTCGGGTATCGCACAGCGCCTACAGCTTCTAAAAACTTCGCCCTGCGCTTACAATCTGGGGTTACAGCAGCAACATTCGCTGTTCGCCTGCTTAAAAAGCGCGCATAGGATAGCTTAAGTCGTCCTTTTAGACAAATTTTTTACAAAAATCCCTTTACAATCAAACTGATACGCATTCTCAGGTGAAATCGAAAAAAGCCACAATTCAGTATATTTTGCTGTGGGGCATGCTTGGCGTCCTCGTCGGCATCGCCGTGCTGCTGTACCAGGGAACCCTGGTGATCAATTCAAACGGCACTGTGTTTGAAACAGCTGACTTGCCCGGTCTGCAGCCCCGCAGTTTCGCCAGGGCGGTGAGCAAAACGGCACCGGCTGTTGTCAGCCTGCAGGTGCAAAGCCGGGTTGAGGTGCCAATAAAAAACGACATACGTTTACAGCTTGAGCAGATATTCGGCAATCATCTGCCCAAGCTGACGGAGTCCAAGTTAAACACCAGTTTTGGTTCAGGCGTGATCCTCGATACGCGCGGTTATGTCATTACCAACCACCACGTTATTGCCAAAGCTGAAAATGTCATTGTGCGTTTAAATGACGGCAGGTCTGCAGCAGCAACACTGGTCGGAACTGATCCTGACACTGATATCGCCGTGTTAAAAATCGACCTCAACAACCTGCCAGAGATACAAATCGCTGACATCAGGCAATTGAAAATCGGTGACGTTGCACTCGCAATCGGTTACCCGTTCCGCATTGGACAAACGGTTACACAAGGCATCATCAGCGCCACGGGCCGCAACCAGGTCAGTCAGAACACCTACGAAAATTTCCTGCAAACTGACGCGGCCATTAACCCGGGCAACTCGGGTGGAGCACTGATCAACTCGCAGGGCGAGGTCATTGGTATCAATTCACTGATTTACA
>JAASSE010000293.1 GCA_021768055.1 Gammaproteobacteria bacterium
GTAATCAGCTTTCTTATATCTGCCGTCAGTATAGTGTCCGGCGCGCGTTCTGCTGGTTCCAGTGTTGAGAACCACACGGCAAGGTCGGCGAGTTCTTTATCTTTAAGCCACCTGATCTTTTTGTACATATCCTTATCTATGCGCTTCTCGCTCTGAAAATCCTTGAACTGCTTGAACATGTACGAAGCACTCATGCCGGCAATATTAACATCGTCTTCATCATCCGAGACGCCGTCATCACCGTGACACTTGTCACATCTGATCTCTTCGGCCAGCGCTTTGCCATTGGCCGGATCGGCGGACTTGAGCATCCTGAGTGTTGGTAAATCAAAAGCAACGGCCGAAGACGGTTCGGCATTCGCGACCGGTACCAGCAGTACCATTGCAGACAAGATAGTCATCAATCGTATCATCGTTAAATACTCCATGGCACAGTACCGTGAGTATCCAGCAGGAAGAACTGCAGGATTGGATAACCATAGCTTGCGACCATATAGATCACGATCAGCACGACCCAGAATCCAAAGCTGTTCATTAAATGCGGCATACGCTTTATAGAATGAAGAGATTCAGCGTACTCAACTTCGGGATTGTCTACCGCCTGGCTGTTGCCGTGTGTTCTGAACAGTACAAACACCAGCATGAGTGCGGACGTAACCAGAACAAGCCCGCCGACAATCATCAGCATTTCGGATGGGATCCATTGCTGCACTAGTGATTCATCATACGGCGTGGAGGAAATACGGCGCGGCTGACCCTTTATACCGATGTAGTGCCAGGGCAAGGTCAGGATCAACATACCGATAAACCATAACCAAAGTTGTGTCACGGCAAGCTTGCTGGAATACAGTGCATTGCCGGTCATCTTGGGCCACATGTAATAGGCGATGCCAAAATAGATAATCACGGTAGTGCCGCCAAAGATCAGATGGAAATGGCCGGTTACCCACTGTGTGTTATGCACCATTGCATTCATTGAGTAACTGGCATTGATCATGCCACCAAAGCCGCCGAAGGTGAGCATCAGCAAGGCGAGACAGGCCGACAGTACCAGTGGATTGTTCCATGGCAGTGTGTTGATCCAGCCAAACAGGCCCTTGCCACCGCGCAGTCGTCCGGCAACTTCTAAAGAAGCAATAATGGTAAAGCCGGTGAGCAGGGTCGGCACTGCGACCATGAAGGTGCCGGTCATGTGCAGGAATTTCCAGCCTGCCGCCTGAAATGGATCCATGTAAAGGTGATGGAAGCCGATCGGTACCGAGAACACCAGCAGCATGATAAACGCAACGCGGCCCATGTGATCACTGAAAACAAAACCACCCGCGGCCCTGGGTACCAGGGAATACAGCGCAACATAGGCGGGTATCAGCCAGAAATATACGATCGCGTGCAGCGTCCAGGAAAACAGCGTGCGCGCCAGTCCGACATCGACAGTTTCAATCAGGCCGAGTGACCACGGTAGCAACTGGAACAGTATTTCGGATGCAACGCCGAGGCTGGTGATAAACCACAGAATCGCATTGGTGGTGGTGCCGTACATGGCCAGTGGTATGGTTTCGCCTGGATTGTTTTTCTTCCATTGTGTCGTCATCATCACCATCTGCAAGCACCATACCCAGGAACCGACCACCAGCAACACGGCGCCAATATAGAATGAAGGGTGTGCTGCCAGCGGCGGGTAGAACGTGAACAGTACTGATGCGTTACCGGTTAACAATGGCGCCGCAGCGAGCACGACACCGGTGAGGCACAGCCAGAATCCGAACCAGGCAAGCGGCTTGCTCCACAGATCCTGTTTGAGACTGGTTGTTGCCGTGTAATAGCCATAACCCACAGCAAAGAATGTTGTCAGTACAAAACCCATCAGCACGCCGTGGGTCGATACGCTGCCGAAATACATTTCGGGCGACTTGAGCGCTGGCACCATATCGATTCGCTCCACCACCTGGTACAGTCCGAACAGTGCAGCAGTTGCAAACGCTGTAAACGCTACCCACATGTTTGCCAGCCCAAGGCTAGCTGCTTTAGTTTGGCTCATATCTGAAAATCTCCCACATCTTCTTCAGCCTCGGCTTCTTCTTCCTCTGGCTCTGGAACCACTAGTATAAATTCAGCTTTTGGTACCACATTCAAGCGCGACCACATACTGTCATGGCCAAGCCCACAGTATTCATTACACAGGAACGAATACTTGCCTGCGGTCGGGAAACTCGTATTAATTTCTGATATGTAGCCGGGCACAATCATGGATGTCGCATTGGTGAACGGTACATGTACCCCATGCAGCACATCGGCACTGGCAATACGGAACTTCACAGGTGTATCACTTGGCACCTCGATGACGGGTGGGAAAAACCCGTAGCGTGCCGCCACCATGGTAACAGTCAGGCTGCCGTCATCGTTCTCTTTAACACCGAGGTTATCTTCTGCAAATTCTTCGGTAAGGTGCAGGCGTGAGGAATCAATGGTTTCTACATTGCTCGGTGGGTGCAGGTTGTTGCCAACCGCGTAGAGGCCCAGTATGCCTCCCATAACAAATGCCATGATGAGTGAAATCCATATCCACCGTCTTTCCAGTTCATCATCACATATCGCTCTGAATGGATCGCGCATAATCAACTCCTCAGCTTACCGGGCCGTGTTTCAGGAACATGAAGAAAAACATGAAGGCCCAACCGAGTGCCAGTGCGGCTCCGAGTAGCAGCATCAGCGCATAGGTACCTTTCGGTGCATCTTTAATGGCTTCCTGTTGTTCAGGAGATAAATCACTCATTGGTTACTCCTTATTAATAGTTACGCTCATACCTATTCAACGCAGACATGGAAAGCAGTCAGGTA
>JAASSE010000294.1 GCA_021768055.1 Gammaproteobacteria bacterium
AGGTTCTAGGAGCTAGGTACTTAACTAGGCTTTGTAGCTGGATACCCATATGAATCCTAGACCCTAGTTACTAGTACCTAGTTCCTGTTTCGTCGTTGGCCAGGCATTGATTACCGCCTGCACCAGTGTCGCCAGTGGGATCGCGAAAAACACGCCCCAGACTCCCCATAAACCGCCAAATACCAGTACAGCGATAATGATGGCCGAGGGATGCATGTTAACCACTTCGGAGAACAGCAAAGGCACGACGACATTCGCATCCAGCGCCTGCACGATCAGGTAGGCAATCAGTACATAGACAAAGCTGTCCGAGGGGCCGAACTGGAACCACGCAATCAGCGCCACCGGGATAGTGACGATAATCGCGCCAACATACGGGATGATTACCGACAAACCGATGAACAGGCTCAGCGTAGCCGCGTAATTCAGGCCGAGCAAAGCCAGTGGAACATAGGAGGCTATGCCTACAATCATGATTTCCATCAGCTTGCCGCGAATATAATTACCCATTTTTACATCAACATCCTTCCAGACTTCGTAAGCAAGACCATGTTCTTTGGGCAAAAAGCGGGTAAACCAGCCCAGGATCTGTTTTTTATCCTTAAGCAGGAAAAATACCAGCAGCGGGATGACGATCAGGTAGACCATGATGGTGAATACGTTTCCGGCAGAGGCTATTGAAATAGAAACCACCTTCTGCCCCACGGTGACGAGCTCGTTGTTCATTGCGTTAATCACATCGTTAACCTGCGCTTCAGATATCAATGGATATTTCTCAGGCAATGACATAATCAGCGACTGGATTCTGTCAAGAATCAGCGGGATGTCTCGCACGAATTGTGTTATCTGTCGCGTGACCAATGGCACCAGGCCAAGCAGAATGATCAGAACACTGGCCACAAACACGAAAACAGTAACGACAACCGAAAGAATCCGCGGAACACCCATATTGGTGATGCGCCTGACAATACCTTCCAGTGCGTAGGCAATCACAAGGCTTGCCAGAACAGGTGCGAGGATATCACCCCAGTACAGCACCAGGATGGTGCCCAGTACGATCATCAGAACCAGGATGACTGCCTGTGGATTGGAAAAGTTACGCTCGTACCACTGTTTCAGATATTCGATCATTCAAAATCCTTAAACATCTTTTGATAGGTTTCCTCGAACAAGGCCTCTATTTCGTTGATAACCTCTTCTGCATCACGGCCCTTGACCATATGATCCGTCATCAGATTTGAGGCCCTGGCGAATAGCTCTATGCTGTCGACCATGTGATAGCTTTGCTTGAGGCGCTTGATAGCGCCGACAACCGACTCTGATTCCGGCCGCGGAATATCAAGCGGCTTGCCCGGGGCCTTTTTTACCGGCCCGCCTTTGGATTGAAGATACTCGGCATAATCAAGCAAACTGTTCTGCCTTTCCGTATCAAGTGTTTCAAACAACTTAACAAGCGTTTTGGAATCGCGCTTCACGAAACATTCCTGGTGATTATTATTCTACTTTGCAGAATTCCTGGGCAAACGTGAGCAGCTGATCAGCTGCGCGCGACTTGAACTTGTAACGCTGCCTGACAAATGAAAAAGGACGCTCCAGTGACGGGCTCAATTCAACCGCCGTCAACACGCCGAGTTTAAGTTCCTTGGCAATAGTTGAAGCTGAGACGATGGACAAGCCCATGCCAGCCTCGACCGCGCCTTTAATAGCTTCCGGGCTGCTCAGCTCGAAACAGATGTTCAAAGTCTCCCCGTTGCCATGTTTTTCTACGTAGTTGGTGATAACTTCCTGTGTGCCCGAGCCATGCTCGCGGCTGATAAAGGGGTATGAAATAAAATCCTTGACGTGTAACTTCTTCTCTTTCGCCAGTGTGTGATTATTCGGCATGATCACCACCAGGTGGTCCTGCTTGCACTCTTCAACAACCAGGTTCTTATTACTGACTGAACCTTCCACGATACCCAGGTCGATATCATTGTTCTCTACCCTGGTAACGATATCTTCCGTGTTGGATTCACGCAGGCTGATATTGACATCCGGATACTTCTTTTTGAACGCCCCTATTAATAACGGCAGCACGTATTCAGCTACCGTGGTACTGGCGCCCAGGGTGACAGAACCACTGACATCACCGGTCATTTCGGTGATGCTGCGGGTCATTTCGTCGTATAACTTGAGTATTCTGTCGGAGTAGGAATAGACCTGCTTGCCCACGTCAGTCAATGTCACTTTATTGTGTGTGCGATCAAAAAGACGGGTATTGAACTGCTCCTCGAGCTGGCGGATCTGAAACGTAACTGCCGGCTGAGTCATATGCAGCTCTTCCGCTGCCTTGGTAAAATTCAGCAGCCTTGCAACCGTGTGAAAGATTTTGAGTCGTCTATCCGCCATATTGAAATGGGCCTAAAGGCTTTATTTTTTGCCTGAAAAGACTATGGTAACACTCATACGGGAAAAAAGGAGCCTAGAACCATGCCAAACAAAATCGGCGGCCAGACTCGCAACTGGTGTGGCAACATACTGAGACAAATGTCCTGTGTTTCGCTTGTTATGCTCGTTACTCTCGGCACCCATGAAGCTGCAGCGAACAAAATATACAAATGGGTTGATGCCGATGGCACGGTCCATTTCAGTGGCAGCAAGCCACTGGAGACAGAATCCGAGCGCGTCAATGTGAACACCGGCAAGACCGGCGCCAATCCCGGTGTCGAAGCACTCAACAAGCTCAAGCAGGAAGCCGATGATGAACAGGACAGAATCAAGGAGGAAGGCGTGCCGGCACAGCCACCCGTGCCCACATTATCCAGCAAGGAAGCCAGCCGGCGCTGCAAG
>JAASSE010000295.1 GCA_021768055.1 Gammaproteobacteria bacterium
GGCACTGCTTGCATTCATGCAATCTATTCTGGGCAGCCTCAGGAACCTGGCGCCGATTATTCTTGTCATCGCGTTTTTCCAGATTTTTGTGCTGCAGGAACCGATCGATAACTTCGCAAATATTCTTTCAGGCATCGTTTTTGTTCTGCTTGGGCTGACATTCTTTATATATGGCCTTGAAATGGGGCTGTTCCCTATAGGCGAATCCATGGCGCACGCATTCGCGCGCAAGGGCAGTCTGTTCTGGTTGCTGGCGTTTGCGTTCGCGCTCGGTTTCGGCACAACCGTGGCAGAACCGGCACTGATTGCGATTGCCGAAGAAGCTTCGGAAATTGCTGCCGATGCAGGCCAGATAGCTAAAACCGAAGATGCAATGAAGGCTTATGCGGATGGTTTGCGCTATACCGTTGCGCTGTCCGTCGGCTGTGCAATATTGCTGGGCGTACTGCGCATACTGTTTGACTGGTCGATCCAGTACATGATCATGGGTGGTTACGTGATTGTCGTGATCATGACGGCCTTCGCCCCAATTGAAATCATCGGCATTGCCTATGATTCAGGCGGTGTAACCACGTCGACCATTACGGTGCCGCTGGTAACTGCGCTGGGCATCGGTCTTGCTTCAGCTATTAGTGGTCGTAATCCGATGGTTGACGGCTTTGGGCTGATTGCATTTGCATCCCTGCTGCCGATCATTTTCGTTCTGGTGTATGGCATTCTGATCTGATGGATTCACTTAACGATATACACAGTCTATTCCTGGACACCCTGCTGGACGTGCTGCCGATCGCGGCAATTATTTTCGGTTTCCAGTTTCTGGTAATCCGCAAACCGATAGCGAACCCGAAAAAGACATTTATCGGCTTGTTCTACGTATTACTGGGTATTACCTTGTTCCTGTTAGGGCTGGAACAGGCATTGTTTCCGCTGGGCCGGTTAATGGCGGAGCAGCTGACTGATCCGGCCTTTATATATGGAGTAAAAGCCGCAGCAAATGAGCTGCACTGGTCTGATTATTACTGGGTATACCTGTTTGCTTTTGCAATTGGCATGAGTACGACTCTTGCAGAGCCCTCGTTGATAGCGGTGGCAATCAAGGCGCACGCAGTGTCCGGTGGCGCAATCGGTATCTGGGGTTTACGTATCGCAGTTGCCCTGGGTGCGGCTGTAGGTGTTGCACTAGGTACCTATCGCATTGTTACCGGCACACCGCTGCATTACTACATTATTGCCGCGTATATTATTGTTGTGATTCAAACATTCTTTGCGCCCAAATTAATTGTGCCGCTGGCGTACGATTCCGGTGGCGTAACCACATCAACGGTGACGGTGCCGCTGGTTGCGGCGCTTGGACTGGGGCTGGCAGAAACAGTGCCGGGTCGCAGCGCACTCATTGACGGTTTTGGCCTGATTGCGTTTACCTGTCTGTTTCCAATAATTTCCGTGATGGGCTATGCGCAGTTATCTGAATACAAGGCGGCTCGGCAGAAAAAGAAACGAAGGATACAGGAAGCGAGCCAGTAATAACACGAGGAAGTTGAATGAATAACTTGAATGACTACAGGTTTAATTTATGTAAGCAAAGTGCAGGAGGTGTATTGTGCATTTCAAACTAATAATCGCGTTTGTAGAGGATTCGAAAACCGACGAAGTGATGCATGCTGCTAGGGAAGCGGGTGCGACAGGTGCGACTGTGATCAACCCTGCCAGGGGAGAGGGCATGGTGGAAAGCAAGACGTTTTTCGGGCTCTCACTCGAGACTCAGCGTGATGTCGTACTGTTTCTGGTCGAGGAGCATCTGAGCAGAAGTATCCTGGAACAAATCAATGAGATTGGAGAGTTTGAATGTTGCCCTGGTGCGGGGATTGCAATTCAGATTGATGTAGAGGATGCGATCGGCGTGAAGCACCAAATTGAAAAACTGACCGATATTATGGAGGAGAGATTATGACTGAGAGACAGGTCACGCGTGTGCGTGACGTGATGAAAACCAACGTCGATATCATTGACGGTCGCATGACGATTCTTGAAGCATTGAAAACGATGCAGCACATCGAGAACAAGTCGCTGATCGTCGACAAGCGCCATGATGATGACGAGTATGGCGTGTTGCTGCTGTCTGATGTGGCCAAGCAGGTGTTGGCGAAAGACCGCTCACCAGAACGCGTTAATGTCTACGAGATCATGTCCAAGCCGGTCATCCATGTCAGCCCTGAGATGGATATCCGTTATTGCGCACGCATGTTCGAACAGTTCGGATTAACGCGTGCGCCGGTAATCGAGGGCGGCAAGGTTGTCGGTATGGTCAGCTACACCGACATGGTATTAAAAGGTATTGCCGATTTGCCGCTTGAATGAGCCGCGCGTAGCTGAACGGTTCCTGCGGCCGTGGTAATCGGTTCAGCTAGCCGGGTTGTTCCGGTTCGCCGCGTCCAGCGTGTTCTGAAGTAATACCGCAACTGTCATCGGGCCGACACCTCCCGGCACCGGTGTAATCCAGGCGGCTTTTTCTGCAGCCGCTTCAAACTCAACATCTCCCGTAATAGTACCGTCCTCGAGACGGTTGATGCCGACATCAACCACGGTCGCACCCGGCTTGATCCATTCACCCTTGATGAAACCGGGCTTGCCGACAGCCACGACCAGGATGTCGGCACGACCCACGTGGACTTCCAGGTCACTGGTAAAACGATGGCACACCGTGGTGGTAGCGCCAGCGAGCAGCAGTTCCATGCTCATCGGTCTGCCGACGATATTGGAAGCGCCGACAACGACGGCATGACGCCCCTTGTATTTCTCACCGATCGCGTCGAGCATGATGATCAC
>JAASSE010000061.1 GCA_021768055.1 Gammaproteobacteria bacterium
ATCATTCGCCTCGGACGAGAGGTTGGCTGCAACTGTGGAGCCTACTTGCCCCGCACCCAGTATCAGAATTTTCATTGTTCTGCTTATCTGATTTTTATACGACTGATGGCGCGGAGTTTACGCCTTTACCCTGCGAAATGCAGTACCTCTGGTCATATCAGCCCGCCTTTGCCAGCTTTGCATAAAAGAATCCATCCGCCTGTTCTTCACCCGGTAAAAGTTGTCGACCAAACTGGCAGGGCGTACCCCAGTCTTCATTGATCGGACACTCACTGGCATCACTATTGGACAACAATAACTGTTCGACCTGGTGTTCATTTTCCTGCCGCAATACGGAACAGGTTACGTAAAGCAGCTCACCGCCGGATTTCAACATCAACCACGCCTGTTGAAGTATCTGTTGTTGAATTTGCGCCAACGCATCGAGATCACTGAGCATGCGCAGACTCTTGATATCCGGATGTCGGCGTATCACACCGCTTGCTGAACACGGTGCATCGACCAGGATGCGATCGAATGCAGTCCCGTCCCACCAGGATTTTGCATTGCTTGCATCAGCGGTGATCAAACGTGCGCTCAAGCCAAGACGCTCCAGGTTCTGTTCCAGCATGTGCATGCGTTCCGCTTCGAGCTCAACGGCAACCATTTCGATAGCAGGCTCCAGTTCGAGCAGATGACAGGTTTTACCGCCGGGCGCCGCACACAGATCCAGCACGCGGTCGCCACTGTGCGGCGACAGCAACTGTGCAGCCAACTGGGCACCGGCATCCTGCACCGAGACCAGGCCGTTATCAAAACCGGGCAGATCTTGCACCGGCATTGGCGACGCCAGCAATAATGCAGATACCGCATGCGGATGCAAAGTATATTGAATGCCTTGTTGTTCCAGCATGGCAGCATAGGCATCTCGCGAAATTTTTTCGCTGTTGACGCGCAGCCACATTGGCGGTCGCTGGTTGTTGGCAGCAACGATACGTTGCCAGTCATCTGGCCAGTCCTGTTTGAGACAATCCAGCAACCATTGCGGATGTGAAAATCGTGCAACTTCCTCATCAACACTGAGCAGTGTTTCCCTGTCGCGGATAAATGCGCGCAAAACACCGTTCACCAGTCCCGCAGCCCACGGCTTACCGAGCTGTTTTGTTTCAGCCACGGCCTCGTTCACCACGGCATAGTCCGGCGTAGCCAGTTCCATCAATTCGTACAGTGCGATCATTAGCAGGTAATGCAGGTCATGATCTTTTTTGCGCAATGGTTTGTTAAGCAGCTGTGCCAACACGGCATCAAGCTTGAAGCGCCAGCGCAGCACACCATTGGCCAGTTCCATCGCAAAGCTGCGCTCACGTTGTTCAGGCAGTGTTTGCACGGCTGTTTTTGCACTCGCCAGGGAGCGGCCCTGGTCGAGCACCGAGATGAGCACGGCAACCGCCTGTCTGCGTGCATTTGATTGCCTACCTGCCTGTTTACGCTTGCGCATAGTGGCAGTGGCCTGTGTCACCCGAAGGTGACGCCATCCAGTGAATGAGCATTGATAAAGTCGGCAACCGACATCATGCGACTGCCTGCCGGTTGTAATTGTGTAATACGCAACACACCTTCACCGGTAGCGACATCGACGCCTTGCGTTGAACCGTGCAGCACGGTACCGGGTGCTGCATCCGTGGTATCGGCCAGTGCCTGCGCTTGCCAGATGCGCAGGTTTTCATCCTTACCCTTGTGTGGCCAGCGAGTATAGGCCACCGGCCAGGCATTGTACGCGCGCACGCACCGCTCCAGCTCAGTGGCAGGTTTGCGCCAGTCGATTTCCGCCTCAGCCTTGGAAAGCTTGTTCGCATAACTGGCGTCGGCTTCATTCTGTACTTGCGGCTCCAGTCTGCCTTGTTCCAGTTCGGGCAGGCACTTGACTAGGGTTTCGGCACCCAGCTGCATCAACCGGTCGTGCAATGCTGCCGCGGTATCATCATCGTGGATCGGACACCGTGCCCTGGCCAGCATCGCACCCGTGTCCAGCCCTGTGTCCATTTGCATGATGGTGATGCCAGTTTCCTTGTCACCGGCAAGAATGGCACGCTGGATCGGCGCAGCGCCTCGCCAGCGTGGCAACAGGGAGGCGTGTACATTAATACAACCGAGCCTCGGGCTTGCCAGTACCGCATCCGGCAGAATCAGGCCGTAGGCGACCACGACCATGAGGTCCGCATGCAGGTCGGCGAGCTGTTGCTGAGCGGCCTCGTCCTTGAGCGTCTCGGGCTGGAACACCGGCAGGTTATGCTGCAGCGCCAGTCGCTTCACCGGTGAAGGGCGCGGTTCGCGGCCGCGGCCGGCCGGGCGGTCGGGCTGGGTGTAGACCGCAACGATTTCATAGCCGGCATCCAGCAGACCCTGCAACGTCGGCACCGAAAATTCCGGTGTGCCTGCAAAAATGATGCGGAGTGTTGGTGCCACTGAGTAAGTGAAAACGGGCTAGATAATTGCTGCCTGGCGGCGGGCCTTCTGCAGTTTCTTTCTCAGGCGCTGCTGTTTCAGCGGCGACAGGTAGTCGACGAACAGCTTGCCCTGCAGGTGGTCCATTTCATGCTGGATACACACAGCCAGCAGGCCATCGGCATCGAGAGTGAATTCCTTGCCATCACGATCCAGTGCCCTGACCCTGACTCGTTCGGCCCGTTCCACCGTTTCAAAGATATCCGGCACCGACAGGCAGCCCTCCTCGGTCTGTTCGACGCCTTCGCTGTCGATGATCTCGGGGTTGATAAAACAGTGCGGCTCGTTCTTCTCGGTACTGAGGTCCATCACGATTACGCGCTTGTGTACGTCCACCTGGGTCGCCGCGAGTCCGATTCCGGGTGCGTCGTACATGGTTTCGAACATGTCATCCACCAGCTTCTTGATGGAATCATCGACAGTTTCAACCGGACTGGCGGCAGTGCGCAGCCGTTTATCGGGGTAGTGCAGAATGTCCAGAATTGCCATAAATTACTCGATGGTTGTGCCCTATTTCCTCCAGAAACAGCGATATCGGCTATTTCTGCTACAATCAGTGCATACTTGCTTCACAACCGAAGTTTATCAACTAAACTATTGAAAACCACGGATTATCCATAGGGATAACGATAATAATGAAAATATCCGTCACCCCTGTTTTCGGGCGCCCAGAATTCACCCGCATTGTAACGCCGTTGCTGGCAGCACTGCTATTTGGCTGTGCCGGATCCAGCCCTAAAGAAGAAGCGTATGTCGCACCTGAATCCCGCAGCGGAGAAATCAGGGTCGAAGAATCACGCCCTGCGGTTGATCAGCAGGCTGTTGCCGACAGCGTCAGGGTTACCCACCCGCGCACCTACATGGTGAAAAAAGGCGACACCCTGTGGGATATCGCCAGCCTGTTCCTGAAAGATCCGTGGTACTGGCCGGAAATCTGGCACCAGAACCAGCAGGTCGCCAACCCGCACCTGATCTTCCCGGGTGACATCCTCACCCTGATTTATGTTGATGGCATGCCGCGCATCGTCAGCACCAAACCCGTACGCGAGGGTGTGGTCAGAGATGCACGGGGCGAGATTCCCGTGGTCAAGCTGTCACCCAAAATTCGTACCCAATCGATTGAAGCCAGTATCGACAGCATTCCGGGCGACGCCATTCGCCAGTTCCTGACCAAGCCCCGCGTGGTCACCAAAGACGAGCTGGAGGCAGCACCGTATATTCTCGGCAGTGACGATGAACATCTGATACTCGGCCAGGGCAACCAGGTCTACATCCGCGGCGAAATCGATAAGGAGCGTGTACGCTACACCATCGTGCGCAAGGGCTCTGAACTGATCGACCCGGAAACCGAAGAACTTCTCGGTTACGAGGCCATTTATGCCGGTGAAGTGCTGATTCATACCTACGGCGATCCCGCGATCGGCGAATTGCTCGAAACCCAGCGCGAAGTACTGATTGGCGACCACCTGCTGCCGGTCGACAAGAGCAAGATCAACAACCTGTATTTCCCACGGCTGCCAGATTCGAATCTAAGCGGCCAAGTCGCTCACCTGCCCGACGCGCTGTTCGGCGTTGCCAAACTCCAGATCGTGGTTGTGAACAAGGGTGCGCGTGACGGCCTTGAAACCGGTCACCTGCTCGCAACCTATACCAAGGGTGCACAGATAAGAGACCGTTTTGATCCAGTCGACAGAAATAAGGAAATCGACATGCCGGATATACGCAGCGGCCTGGTAATGGTGTTCCGCTCATTCGATGAGGTCAGCTATGGCCTGGTACTCGAATCCAGCCGCGTCATTCACAGAGGTGATATAGTTAAAACACCCAGATAAAGTTACACTCTTTCATGGATGAATAAAGACACAGACTGGCTCACCCTCGTACGCACGCCCGGACTGCGACCGGGTCAATTCCATCAACTGCTGAATGTTTTCGGCACCCCCGAAAAAATATTAAGTGCGAGTAGCGGTACGCTTGCCAAACTGGGCCTGAAAGCTGAAACCGTTGCCGCCATAAACCAGCCTGATGCTGAACTAATCGCACCCGACCTCGACTGGCTGCAGCAGGACGACCATCACATCATCCCGCTCAGCGATGCGCGTTACCCCGAGCGCCTGAAGACGATTGCTGACGCACCGCCGCTACTGTTTGTGCGCGGCGACCCGGACTACCTGCAGCTACCGCAGCTGGCCATGGTGGGCAGCCGTACCCCGACTGCTTCGGGCCGCAATACCGCAACGGAATTTGCCCGTCATCTGTCACACGCCGGTATTACCATCACCAGCGGGCTCGCTCACGGCATCGATGGTGCCTGCCATCAGGGTGCGCTGGATGGGATCGCCGGCACGGTGGCACTGGTGGCGCACGGACTCGATATTGTCTACCCGGCCTCACACCGCAAACTGGCCGAGGCGATCACGCAAAACGGCTGCATCGTATCGGAATACCCGGTTGGTACCGCGCCGAACCGGGCCCTGTTTCCGCAGCGTAACCGCCTGATCAGCGGGCTGTCGCTGGGCACCCTGGTGGTGGAAGCGGCACTGAAAAGCGGCTCCCTGATTACCGCCCGGCATGCACTGGAGCAAGGCCGTGAAGTGTTCGCCATCCCGGGCTCTATTCACAATCCACTGGCGCGCGGCTGCCATCAACTGATCCGCCAGGGTGCCAAGCTGGTAGAAACGGCCAATGACATCCTCGAGGAACTTTCACCCCATCTCAGCGCTGAACTGCCGCTGTCATCCGCTGCTGAAACGCAAGCCGAGGCAACCGGTGCAAATCTCAAGACACTTGACCCGGATCACCAAAAACTGCTCAAATGCCTCGCGTATGAACCCATGCCGATCGACGAACTTGTCAATCGCAGTGGTTTTGCAGCCTCTGAAGTGGCTTCCATGCTGCTGATCCTGGAACTGGAAGGCTGCGTCGTCAGTGAAAGCGGCCTGTATACCCGCGTAGCTTGAACAACCGTTTTCAGGACTCAACCATAGGGATACGCGCGTGATTCCCTTATATAAGGTCATAAATAATGGTAATCAAACAATCCGTTGTTGACGTTCTTATGTTTATTTTCGAACGTTACCTGGGTGATGACAGTGAAAGCATCGATGAACGCGATGATGTCGCCATCCGGCTCGAGGAAATGGGATTTCAGAATAACGAGATCGACAAGGCCTTTGACTGGCTGGAAGATCTGGCGACAATCCAGGACGGTGGGCACTATGCTCCGGTAAACCTGAGCAGTATTCGAATATTCAGTGATGAGGAAAAAGCCCTGCTGAATGACGAATCACTGAGCTATCTCGTTTACCTGGAACAGGCAGGTATACTGACACCGGTAACTCGCGAACTGATCCTGGACCGCGTTATCGCACTGGACAACGAACTCGACATAGAACAGCTGAAGTGGATTGTACTCATCGTGCTGCACAGCCATCCAGGAGAAGAAAATGCCTATGCATGGATGGAAAGCATTATGTTTGATGAAGTTACCGACTATATTCAATAACGACTAACTAATATCTCCGGCTACATGATAAGTATGCATGAGCACTAATCTCGTCATTGTAGAATCCCCCGCAAAAGCGAAAACAATCGAGAAATATCTTGGCAAGGATTTCAAGGTGCTCGCATCCTACGGGCACGTCCGCGATTTAGTTCCGAAAAAAGGCGCAATTGATCCTGATGATAACTTCGCAATGAAATACGAAGTTATCGAACGCAATGAGAAACATATCAACGCGATCAAGAAAGCGCTGAAAAAAGCTGACGTACTTTATCTCGCGACTGACCAGGACCGCGAAGGTGAAGCCATCTCCTGGCACCTGAGCGAACTGCTCAGGGAGGACGGCGATCTAAAAGGCAAGAAAGTACGGCGCGCCGTGTTTAATGAAGTCACCAAGGGCGCGATCATGAAGGCGATCGAAGATGCCAGCCCGGAGCTTTCCAGCAACCTGATCAACGCACAGCTGGCGCGCCGCGCGCTGGATTACCTGGTTGGCTTCAACCTGTC
>JAASSE010000296.1 GCA_021768055.1 Gammaproteobacteria bacterium
GCATCGCGTGATGCGAGCACCTCCAGTTCCTTGTTTTTGCGGCGTATTTCTGCATCGTTCTTTTGCAGGTTGTCAACTGCATTCTCGAGCAGGATGTTTGATTCCTCGACGTCGGTGATGTCGTCGAAAGTCACCAGTGCACCACGCGTCTCACCGTTATCATCCAGAATGGGTGCGCTGTTGGTAGACATAGCGCGCACACCCTTGTGTGGTGTTGACAGGTTCATGGCTACGCCGATATGTTTTATGCCATCCTTGATTGACTGGATCCATGGCAGATCATCACCGTCATCATGCTTCCTGATCTTCCATTTCAGATCTGATGCTTTTGCACCAACCAGTCTTTCCGGTTCCTTGTCTATATGCTCGGCAAACGCATCGTTTGCCATCATGATCTGTTCTTTGTCATCCAGAATCAGCACGCCTTCTGCGAGTGCATTAAATGCAGATTTAACGCGTTCCGGTACTACCGCTTTCGGATCAAGCACATGCAATGCCTTGCGCAATATGAAGATGTAACCGCCGATGGAGGCGAGCGCGACAAAAATCAGCATACCGGCAACGGTATCGGTGAAAAATGCCCAGAGACCTTCCTGGTACAGGCTTGCATATTCTATCTTCACACTGCCCCAGCGTTTTTCACCGGCAAATATCGGAATAATCACAATGTTTTCCGATGACGCCGTATCCTGGTCGTCTTTTGCGAACAGGCCTTCAAATTTCCCATAGCCTGCTATCAAATCGCCGTTGGCCCTGCTTAACTGGGCACCCAGGACATCATCATTCCTTTTAACCAGATGCTCCAGTGTCTGTTCGATGATATAACTGTCAGATTTTGTAGCCGCGATTGATAACTGTACAGCGATTGATTCGCTCACTTTCTTGCGAGCATCCATCGTCATCTCATGTTTCTTGGGGATGATCCCGACCAGGTCTGCAATCAACAATACACTGAGCGTGAACATTACCAGTCCAAAACTGACTCGGACTGCAGGACTTATTTTTGGCATCTTCATAACTATTCTCCCTTGTTGGAGCTACCGAAAAGGTCGTCAATTTGTTCCTTATCGGCGTTTTGTGCTTTTTGTGCTTGTTTTGCTTTTTGTTCCTGTAATTTCTTAAGCTTCCTCAACTCTTCAAGAGACGTAGGAATCTTGTCTTCATGAATTTCGTCTTCCTCTTCCTCTTCCTCTTTTTTGTCCTTGTCATCCTTGTAGGCAAGAATCGGCAGTGGGTCATAACCTTTCCATAACGGGATCGTTGACAGCAGGCTGGACAACAATGCGCCACTGCGCAGGATCCAGGCGACGACACCTGCGGTCAACACAAGGCCCGATGATTCAATAGCTGCCGTTCTGAATGCGATCTGATCTGCCTTGTTTTTCGCAGAGTCGGCCATTTCCTGCTTCATCTTGTCGATAGCGCCCCACAGTGCATCCATCGAACGCACCTGGACTTCTGCAAAGGTTGCAACTTCTTTCACCTCGTTGTTGACCACCTCGGTAATTTCTTCTTCAACGATTTCTTCCCTCACAGGCTCGACTTCAGGCTCTACAAACTGCGGCTTGACGTCCAGTTGCGGCACGTGCGGTGTTGCCGGAGCCGAGCCGCCGAACGGAATAGGTGCTTCAGTCAGGTCACCCGGCGTTGTTTCGGTGCCAGTGTCGGTGATTTCGAATGTATCTTCCGTAATTTCGTCGGGATCTTCCTGACGTGGAATGAATCCGGTAGTTTCCTCTTCTTCGCTGCTATCATCAGGCGGGGTCAACTGCACCGTAATATCGAAGGTGCTGCTGCCAAGCGAAGCACCGGAGGTATCGGCTACCGTGAACGAGAACTGGTCTGCTGCCACAGCGCCAGACGACTGGTAGCTCAACAGGCCGCTATTAAGATCAGCCTGGGTGAAGGTATCGTTAACACCCATCGCAGTACCGTTCAGTAACAAGGCACCCGCGTTCGGCAAGGCTGTCACGGTATAAATGACTTCAGAACTGAGGTTATCGACATCCGATACGCTCAGCTGACTCGCTGAAATGGTCGTCGGCGCGGTACCTGTGGCCTGTCCACCCGTATTGGTCTGCATCACCGGCGTGTCGTTGACCGCGTTGACCGTCACGGTAAACAAGGTATCGACAAAGGCGCCAGCAGGATCGGTAGCACGAATAGAGATCTGTGCAGAACCATTCATATCAGCCGCATAATCCAGGGTGAGCTTCCCTGCACCATCGATATTCGTGCTGGTGAATAATCCGATATTGGTGTTACCAACTACGGTATAGGTCAGTTCAGAATCCAGATGGTCTGCATCATCGAATGACGGATACAGATCAATGGTAGTATCCGGCGCGTCCTCGTTGACCGTTACATCGGCGATGCCGCTGGTCGTCGGCACATCGTTAATCGGATTGATCGTTACATTGACCGTAGCGGTGTTAGAAATCGCTCCGCTTATATCAGAAATAGTATAAGTGAAGCTGTCAGAAGTTGTATTGCTACCATCGTGGATATAGGTAACTGTACCGTTACCATTAACAGTCAGTGCTGCATTAGCAGGCGCGCCGATAATGGTAATGCTGTTCAGATCCAGTGCATTATCGGCATCTGTATCATTTGTTGACAGATCAATGACAACAGAGCCGCCCTCGTTAACAACAGCGGCATCATCGGTAGCAACTGGCGGATCATTGACCGGGTTGATCGTCACTGTAACGGTGGCAGTATTTGAAATGGCACCATTAATGTCTGAAATCGTGTAGGTGAAACTGTCAACAAAGTTTTCAGAACCGTCGTGGGTGTAATCTACAGTACCATCAGC
>JAASSE010000062.1 GCA_021768055.1 Gammaproteobacteria bacterium
CTGAAATTTTTCCAAAAACTACATAGCGTTGTTGGGCACACAGTGTACTTTTCTGATAGACGAAAAATTTCAAGCACGTTCATGTGCTTAAATGGATTTGTGAGCGTTCTTATGCAATATGCGGGCTTGGTGCAATGGGGTGGAGCAGCTTGTAGACAGCCGGCACCAGCACCAGGCTGACCAGCATCGAGAAACTGAGGCCGCAGACAATCACGAATGCCAGTGGTTGCAGCATTTCAGAACCTTCACCCAGACCAAGGGCCAGCGGCGTCATGCCAAGTACCGTGGTCAGAGTCGTCATCAGGATAGGGCGCAAACGCAGGCTGGCAGCGGTACTGATCGCTTCGAACAGGTTTTCATTTTTACTGCGCTCGATTTCGATCTGCTCGACCAGCACGATGGCGTTGTTTACAACGATGCCGGCGAGCATGATCAATCCCAGCCACACGGGCATGGATAAATGCATATCGAACAGCCACAATCCAAGCCCGACACCGGTCGCCGTAAACGGAACACTGAAAATAATGACCAGCGGATTACGCAAAGATTCGTACTGCACGGCCATCACCACAAACACGAGGAACACCGCTAGAGCGAGTAGGATGCCGCCGGTCTTCTGGCCCTGCTGCAGCGTTTTGCTGGCACCGCCATCGTACAGAAAATAACCGTCCGGCAAAGGTATGTCAGCCAGTATCGAGTAAATTGTTTCTGTGGTTTCATCGAGCGTGGCTTTATCGTCCAGCGATGCTGTGATCTCTACGATGCGCTGCTGTTGATCGCGCTTGATCTTGGATGGTGCAGGACCGCGCGCTATGGATGCGACTTCGTACAAACGCACCGGGCGCCCCTGGTGCTGGCCAACCAGAAGATTTGCCAGCACTTCCGGTGTTTCACTTTCGGCGCGGGGCAGGCGTAGGCGGATATCGAACTGGCGATCGCCTTCAATATAGTCAGAGACAACCGAGCCTTCGAGCGCTACCCGCAGTGCTTCACCAACAGCATCCACATGAACACCAAGGTCAGCAGCGCGCTGGCGGTTGATCTGCACGTTCAGTTCTTCCCGGTCTTCTTCGTAAGTGTGCTCCAGGTTGCTAATACCGGGAACATCTTGCAGCCGTTCAACTGCGTCGGTGCCGAGTTCACGCAGGATTTCCAGGTCCTGGCCCTGGATGCGTACGCTGATGTCATCGTCACCGCTGCCCATGTCGATACCACGGACACCGCGGGTGTACATGCGCACCTTATAGCCAGTGAGATTCAGCTTGCTGATTTTCTTCTGAACGGTCTTTATCCATGCACTGCTGCTGACATCGCGTTGGTCGACGGGCACCAGGATCACGCGCATTGAGCTACGGTTGCTGTTCTGGAATTCGGAGCGCCCGAATACGAAACCGCCAACGGTGGTGAAGACACTTTCGACTTCCGCCTGTGCGAGCAGCAGGTCTTCGATCTTTTCCATGGTCGCATCCATCTCATCCAGGTTGATCGTGGTATCGCCACTTACCGACACCGTGACGATGCCGTCGTCCATGCTCGGCAGGAATATCCGCCGGGCATCGATCACCGCCAGGGTGGCGATGAGTACCATCACCGCAAATGCGGCGATGATCGGCAACGGGTGCTTCAATATGCGCTGTACCAGAGTGTAATAAAGTGATTTAAGTTTATTGATTAACTCATTGAATTTTCTAGTAGTATCAGCTTTGGATCTAACCCTCGAACCGAGTGCGGGCACCAGCGTCAGGGCAACGGTCAGTGCTGCCAACATCGCGGAAGAAATCGTCACGATCAGTTCCTGGAACAGCAGGCCGGTGAGGCCACCGATGAATAGAAATGGCAGAACTGCGGCAAGGTTGGTGCCGGTCGAGGCCACGATCGGGCTGTTAACTTCACTGGCGGCGGTCACCGCATTTTCTTCCGCGCTGCCGGGATCATCCTGGTGCCGACTGATGTTTTCCAGCATCACGATGGTACTGTCGATCAGCAGGCCCATACCCAACGCCAGACCGCCCAGCGTCATGATATTGAGCGTGAGCCCGTTCATTTCCATGATACTGAAGGTGACCAGGATGCCGATCGGGATCGCGGTACCGATGATCAGGGTTCTGACCAGACTGCCAAGAAACAAATAGATCACCAGCATCGCCAGTATCGCACCGCTCATCGCGGCGAGGCTGGCATTGGTCAGGGCATGACGTACATAGGTGGACTGGTCGCCCACCGTGGTGACATCGATATCATCGGGTATCAGCCTTTGCTGCTTTAACACCTCGATACGGTTCAATACCTCGTCGACCACGGTAACCGTATTTGCTTCAGGCTGTTTCTGCACCGATATCTTCACACCCGGCAGGCTGTTCAGGCGGATGCGAATGCGTTCGTCTTCGTGTGCATCCAGTACCTGCGCCACGTCCTGCAGGCGTAGCACTCGATCAACACGCCCGGATTCGGCGCTCCACAACGGCAGTTCGCGCAGTTCCTCAACTGAAATGATGCGCCCGCGGGTACGCGTACTGATTTCCTGTGATTCACTCATCATGCGACCACCAGCGGCATCCTCGTTGCTACGTCTGATCAATTCCGCCAGATCATCCAGTGACAGCCCGATACTGGCCAGCTTTTCCTGGTCGACTATGACCTGAAGTTCCCGTTCCAGGCCGCCGCCAACTTCTACGGCAGCGACACCGGGCAAATTCAGAAACCAGCGCGAAAAAGTGAAATCAGCCCAGCTGCGCATTTCCACGGGATCACGCTGGTTAGAACTCAGGATGATTTCCATGATCGGGATTTGCGATGGATCGCGCTTGTAGATAACCGCCGGTTCCGTCGTCGTGGGCAGAAAGCGCTTGGCCCGATCCAGCCGTGTACTCGCGTCCCGCAATGCGATGTCGATATCGGTACCGTAGGGAAAACTCAGGTCCACATTGCTGCGACCTTCGGTCGATCGCGATTGCACCTGGATCGCACCTTCCGTGATCGCGAGTTGTTCTTCCAGTTGCCGGGTGATACGGTCTTCCATGATTTGCGCAGGTACGCCGGGCTCGAGAATACGCACCCGTATGTCGGGATATATAATGTGTGGCAGCAGGTCAATACTGAGGCGCTGCAGGGAAAAGAAACCGAGTACCACCACGGCCAGCGCCAGCATGGTAATGCCGACAGGATGATGTACTGACCAGGCAGCGAGCCCGCCTGAGCGGAAGCGTTGTTTCATGAGGTTTCTGGCGATACCGAAGTTGCTGGTTCAGCGAGGCTGTCGGTTTCGGTATGGTGGATTTTCACCTGTTTGCCATCACGCAAACCGATAAAACCCTTTACCACGACTGCATCACCATCACCGAGGCCGCCGGCGATATCGATGACTTCACCGTACTGCTGGCCCTTGTCGACATAGGTTTTGCTGGTTTTATTATCCCTGACCACGTAAAGGTAGGCACCGCGGGCATCGTGGTGTAGCGCCCGCGCGGGCACAACCAAACGTTCGGCCGGATGTGTCTGTAATTTTACACGCGCCAGTTGACCCGCCCTGGCGCCAAACGGGATGGGCAGGAACTCGATTTCGACAGTACCCTTGCGTGTTTCGGGATCGATGGTCGGGAAAATACGCTTGATCTGGCCCGGGTGCACTGACTTTGACAATGCATCGATGCTGATTTCCACCTTGTCACCCTGCTGCAACAGTGGAATCCAGTGTTCTGAAATATGCACCGTCGTATGCAGGGACTCCGGGTCGATGATTGTCAGAATGTGGCTGTGCAGGGGTACGACATCGCCAGGTTCAAAATGGCGTTCGCTGATAATACCGTCAAACGGTGCCCTGATTGTTGTTTTGTCCAGCCGTGTGCGCGCCAGTTTCTCATCGGCGACAGCAACGTCATAGGCGGTTCGCGCACGCGCGACTTCTTCATCGGAGGCGAGTTGCGATTTGAGTTTTTTAAGTCGCTCGTAATCCAGCTTGGCCTGTTTCCTTTGTGCAATGGCCTTGTCCAGTTCCGCTTCGATCTGTTCATCATCCAGTCCGATGACGATCGTATTTTCAGCGATGGCATCGCCTTCATGTAGCGGCAAATAGGTAATAATGGAACTGACTTCGTTATAAAGCCGTACTTTTCTGCCGGCTTCCAGTGTACCGATGGCTGTTATTTTGCTCGTGACCGGCTGGATCTGTGCTTCACTGACTTCAACAACATGTTCTTTTGATTTGCGCCCGGTGTGGTTGCCGGCAGTATTTCTGTCACAGGCAGAAACAAGCAATGCGGCCAGTGCCAGCATCGGCGGTAAAATCGTAAATGGATTTTTGGATATAATCATGCCGTTCCAATCTCGATCGCAACTATAGCTGTAAATTCAATGATATACCATCGCCAAACCAGTAAGCCACATACTAACAGGAAAGACTGGGACAACCTGAAAAGATTATTTCCGTTTGTATGGGAATTCAGGGGCAGGGTCGTGCTTGCCCTCGTGTGCCTGGTCCTGTCCAAGCTTGCGATCGTTGGTATGCCGCTGCTGTTAAAAGAAATCGTTGATGGCTTGGACAGTCCAAACGGGGCGATTGTTCTGCCGATTGTATTGCTGCTCGCATACGGTGTTTTGAGACTTGGCAGCAGCCTGTTTAACGAACTGCGCGACGCCATTTTTGCGCGCGTTCGCTATCATGCAATGCGCGGCATTTCACAACGGGTACTCAGGCATCTCTATTCTCTGTCACTCAGCTATCACCTCGATAGAAAAACGGGTGGTATCACCCGGGACCTTGAACGCGGCACCAATAGCCTGAGTTCGATCCTTAATTATCTCGTATTCAATATCATCCCGACCGCTGCCGAGTTCATGCTGGTGGCAATCATCTTGCTCGGCCAGTACGAAGTTAAATTTGCAATAGTTACGTTTGTTACGGTTGCTGTTTACATTGGTTTTACCCTGGCTGTCACCGAGTGGCGCATGCACTTCAGGCACAGGATGAACCGTCTCGAATCTGAGGCAAACACATTTGCCGTTGATGGCATGCTCAATTATGAAACCGTTAAATATTTCAATAACGAGGATTACGAGCTGAAACGTTACGACGATACGCTGCATGAGTGGGAAGATGCCGCGGTAAAAAGCCAGAACTCGATGTCGCTGCTGAACTTTGGCCAGGGTGCCGTTATCGCAGTCGGTGTGACCTTTATGATGGTTTATGCAGCACAGGGCGTGGTCAATAACTCCATGACACTCGGAGATCTAGTGTTGGTAAATGCACTGATGCTGCAGCTGTTCATGCCACTCAACTTTCTCGGCATCATCTACCGTGCACTTAAATACGCACTTGCCGATATGGACATGATGATGCGCCTGCTCGATACCAGGCAACAGATCAATGACATTGAAGGTGCTGCCGAACTAAACGTCAGTGATGCACATGTGGTTGTAGAAAATCTGTCTTTCTCGTACCTTGAAGACAGGCAGGTGCTCAAGAACATCAGTTTTGAGATCCCGCCAGGCAAGAAGGTAGCCGTTGTTGGTCCTTCCGGCGCAGGTAAATCGACCCTGTCGCGATTGCTGTTCAGGTTTTATGAAGCCGACATCGGCCGCATTTTGATAGATGACCAGGACATACGCGAGGTAACGCAAGCCAGCTTGCGCGAGAACATTGGCATTGTTCCACAGGATACGGTGCTGTTTAACCAGTCGATCTTCGACAACATCCATTACGCCAATCACGATGCCACGCTGGAAGATGTACAAAACGCGGCGAAAGTCGCCAACATTCACGATTTTGTTACAGGCCTGCCAAATGGATATGACACTATCGTAGGCGAACGTGGTTTAAAGCTGTCTGGTGGTGAGAAACAACGTGTTGCCATTGCACGTGTGATTTTGAAGAACCCGCGCATACTGGTGTTCGATGAAGCCACCTCATCACTGGATTCACGTTCAGAACAGTCGATATTGGCGTCACTCAAGCAGGTTGCGATGCAGCACACCACGCTTGTCATTGCTCATCGCCTGTCAACCATCATTGATGCCGACCGTATTCTGGTACTTGATAAAGGAGAACTGGTGGAGCAGGGCACGCATCAGCAACTATTGTCACAAAAAGGTTTGTATGCGCATCTGTGGCAATTGCAGCAGGAAGAACGCGAGCATGAACTTGCACTTGAGTCAGTCGCAGATGCAATATAAATATCCAGATCCAGATCCATTGTGATGTTACGGTAGTGTTTTGAACACTTAACACTGAATATCGTCTATAAATTAATCAGGGGCTGAATAAAAATAATAATAAATAATGTCTGAAGAAGACAAAGCCGCGCTCGATTACCACAGGTATCCCAGACCCGGGAAACTCGAGATCACTGCGACCAAGCCACTCACCACCCAGAACGATCTTTCCCTTGCCTATTCTCCGGGCGTTGCTCATGCCTGTAATGCGATTGTTGCAGATCCGGGTGCTGCAGCGGAATACACCTCCCGCTCCAACCTC
>JAASSE010000063.1 GCA_021768055.1 Gammaproteobacteria bacterium
GCGCGCACCATGTCCTTGCTGGCGGTTAACGGCGTATGGCTCTCGTTGTGTGCGTCCAGCAGTTTCTGCACCTGGTTCAGATGACCGATGCTCTCATCGTAGTAGATCTTGAACAGCACCGGGTCCATGCCGGCGGCAAGCTCTTCTTCCTCTTCTTCCTCCATCGACTCATCAATCTCGATGGCAAACTCGTCAGCAGCAACGGTTTCACCACTAGCCGCTTCTACTTCGACCGCTTCTTCTGTTTCTGGCTCTGCAACTGTTTCGTCAGCAGTCTCAACTACGTCCGGCAGGATTTCGTCTGTTTCTTCAGCCGCGATATCACTGATATCGATTTCAGCAATCTCAGTCTCGTCTGCGGCAGTTTCTTCTGCAGATTCTGATAAATCGATTACATAGACATCATCGGGTGCCGATCCCTGTTGTGCTGCAGGCTCGGTTTCTTCTGCAGGCTCCTGCTCCAGTTCAACTTCAGTTTCATCCGTAGCGAGTTCCGGTGTTGCACTCTCTTCAATACCTAGATCAAGACCAATTTCTTCGGCCAGTTCACTCGGCTCGAATGTCTCGGACACCGCCTCTGCTGTCTGCTCTCCGGCAGCAGGGACTGATTCCGATACTGGCGGTGGCTCTACACCTTCCGCCAATGCATCAGCTGTTTCCATCAGGTGGAACACATTCGGAACCGGTTCACGATTACCACGCAGCTGTTCGATCAACTGCGGCAGAACCGTGAGGGCTTCATCCAGTGCATTCATGAGCTTGCTGTCGGCCTCGATCTTGTTATCAATAACGCGATTGAGCATGTTCTCAAATCTCCACGAGAACTCGCCGAGCAGCTGTGCGCCAACAAGACGGCCGCTGCCTTTCAGTGTATGAAAGCTTCTGCGGACAGTCGCCAGGGCTTCCTCGTCAGCAGTGTTGGATTTCCATTCAGGAAGGGTATTGTGGAGCGTTTCAAGAACTTCAACGGATTCTTCGATAAAGATGTCCAGAATTTCTTCATCGACATCATCGCCGAGTATTTCCAGCTCACGGTAATCCGTAGTTTCAGCGGGTACCGTCTTCGGCTTTTTTAATTCAACAACTTCTCCTTTTTGAGGCTTGGGCTCAGGCTCAGGTTCATCTTCAGAAACCTGTTCACCAGCATCTTCACCGCCAGCCTGTTCTGCTGCTGAATCCGGCGCCGCTTCGTAGCGGCTGTAAACCTGGACAAGCTTGCTCAATGCCTGTTCGCCTGTACGCAGGCCAGCTTCGACCCCTGGGCGGCCTTCGGACATGGCCTCGAAAAAGTATTCGATCGCTGTCACCACGTCTGCAACCGTGTCCTGTTCTTCTTCATCCGGCTGATGATGGTTGTCCAACAACGCTATTTTTACGTAATCCTTCAGCTTTACGAGCATCGCTTCGACCTGCGCCATGGGCAGCATCATCGACACGCCACGGACTTCCTCGAGCATACTCAGTACTGATTTCAGTGAATCATCATCGCCAATACCGGAGGTGAAAGCGAGTATGGCCTCTTTGGCATCGGTAAAGTTTTGCAGGCCCTGTGCAATAACCGTCGACATAACATCGCGGTATTCGGATGCAGATACGACACTGTCTTCATCTTCTGCATAGTCTGCAACGCCGGTACGCTGCGCAATGTAGTTGTTTAGGTCATCTTCTGCGCTCAGCAACTCACCTGCGATTGCAAAAATAACCTCTTCGTTGACCTCGGCATTGCCTTCAGAAATTTTTTGCACCAGGTCTTTCTGCTTGATGACTTTCTGTCGGGGCTCGCCCAGACCGAGCATGCCGTAGGTGTCAGCGATACGGGTAAGATGTTCAACCTGCGGCGCAAGATCATTTACATTCTTGTCAGTGGAATGGATGAATATTTCCAGTGCATCCTTGACCTGCGCAAGATCTTCCTTGATACCCTGGGATACTGTTGCGAACAGTTCAGCATTAAGTCCGCCCATGCCGGTGTCGTCACCTTCTTCACCGGCAGACAACAATTCCTCAAGGTTATAAATTTCCTTGATATGCTCAACACGTTTGCCGCTTGATTTACTGTGGCCTATGTAATACAGAATGTTCTTTAGAAGCTCTTGGGAATACTGGGCGGCGAAGTCATCTTCACCAATATCAATTAATAGTTTTATCTGGCGATCTGCACCACCGAGCAGCATTTTGACACTGACATTGGGGTCAATGCCTTCTTCGTACACACCTTCCAGTAAGGCTGCAATTACAGACCAGAATCTTCTTACCGACTGTTCTACAGAAACCTTTTCCAGTGAAGCAATAACAGCAAGCATGCGCTGGCAGCCTTCACGGGGCTTGTTGTTCTTGAGCAAATCGAGCAATCCAAGCTGGTAGTGGGTACGCAGTCGCTTGGCTTCACTATACAATCGGCCCGATTCGGTTTTTGGCGCTTCTATTTGTTGCTCGTCTACCTCGACGTTTTCAATGTCGGGGAAGAACATTACATTTTCTGACAGCAGGCTTTCCTTGCGAACTGTCCGCATGTCATTCAATAGCGGAAGCAGCGCCATGGGTGTATCTTTGTGGCCTGCTTGCAGGCTCTCAAGGTAATCCGGCAACTGCAACATGGCGCGCATTAATACATCGAATGCATCACCCCGGTTATCGACTTTCTCTTCAACGATAGCCTTGGCGGTCTGCTCCATTTCCTCAGCAAGCATGGATGCGCCGAATATTTCCACCATCTGCAGTGTGCCATATGTGAGTCGCAGGCCTTCGATGCAATCATCCATCAATGCAGCATTGCCGTTTTCAATATATTCGGATAGCGCTGTCTGTGCATCATTCAGCACAGCGTCAAGCTGCTGCTTGACCCAGCTAAGCGAGTTGTATTCGATTGTTCCGCTCGGTTTCATTTACAGATTGCCGCCCCTTTTTATTACCTGTGCCGGTATTGGAGATTTTCTGCTTAGTTATCCAGCACGACAGTTTCAACACCGCCAGTAGTGCTTGCAGGCAGCTTGAAGCCAGCTACGGAACGTTGAAGTTCATTCGATAGCTCATTGAGCGAGTTTAGCGATGATGATGTCTGTTCAGTACCCTCAGAAGTCTTCAAGGTAATTTCCTGAATGACATTCATCGTATTGGACACATCGGTAGCAATGGCCGACTGTTTCTTCGCTGATTCGGAAATGCCCTCAATCAGGTTGGCAAGATTGGTTGATACGGTCTCAATTTCGCGCAACGCCTCACCTGCGTCCTCGGCACGTTTGGCACCGCCGACCACACCCGCGGTACTGACTTCCATCGAGGTAATGGCCTCGTTGGTGTCCGCCTGAATGGTGTTTACCAGGGTTTCAATCTGCTTGGTCGCATTACCGGCACGCTCTGCGAGTCGCTGTACTTCGTCAGCAACGACCGCGAATCCGCGGCCGGCTTCACCGGCGGTTGACGCCTGGATCGCGGCATTCAACGCCAGAATGTTGGTCTGGTCCGCGATTTCTGTAATCAGCCCCACGATATCACCAATCTCCTGCGAAGACTCACCGAGTCGCTTGATGCGCTTGGATGTTTCCTGAATGGTCTCGCGGATGTTTTCCATACTGTTAATGGTTTCACGTACCACGCCTGCACCTTTCTGTGCGATCTCCATCGACTGGCGTGCTACCTCGGCTGACTCAGCAGCCTCCTTGGTCACGTTCTGCATCGACTCGGCCATATCGGTAATCGCCGCACTGGCAGATGCAATCTCGCGTGCCTGGTGATTGGAAGCTTCGGCCAGGGCTGTTGCAGTACCCTGGGCACTGGAGGTCGATGCCGTTACCTCTGACGAGGTCGAGTTAATTGTGGTCACCAGCGAACGTAGTGCGTCGATCGCAAAATTCACCGAGTCTGCAATCGCACCTGTGATTTCCTCGGTTACGGTAGTGTGTACAGTCAAGTCACCGTCAGCGAGGTTCGCCATTTCATCGAGCAAGCGGAGAATAGCGCGCTGGTTTCTGCGGTTATTCTCCAACGCCTCTTCCTCGCGTTTTCGAGCGTCTTTCAGCATGAGGAAACCACTGATAATGATCAGCAGTACTGCCACACCGCCGGAAGCCACGCCAACCAGCTGAATCAAGTCGAGCTGGGTTGATTGTGCGGTAATTGAAGACTGCATTACCTTCAACTCATCAAGCAAGGTGTTCGCCTTGCCGGTTACCTGCCTGGCGGCATCCTTGACCTCGAACAGTTCCGGTGACAATTCGAGTATGCCTGCAATGTTGTCACTCACTGCACTGATCAACATCGCCACCTCGCGCAATTTGGCAACGGCTTCCTTGTCAGTAACCTTTTCAATTTTCAGACTCTTGGAACCCTTGAGCAGGCCTTCCAGCACTCTTCCAAACAGGGCGGCGTCACGACCGAAGCGGTCAGCAGCCGCGGCCGCCTGTTCACCACCGGTCAATACCTGGTTAAGATTGTTCTTGATGCGTTGTGACAGCATCATCTGGCGGCTGGCGAGATAAATCTGCCTTTGTGAAGCATTTTTCTTCATCAATACACCAACCACTTCATCGGAAAAGGTCAGCAGCTGAGGAATAAAGCTGTCAATTACCGTGTACAGTTCCCGAACTTCTGAAATGGGTTTCTTACCCTCGAGGATAATTGCGATATCTGTGCTGAAATTTCCCCAATTGGTTTCAACTCTTTCCAGCTCCGGTGCCAGCTTCGCATCCATCGCCGGCACACCAGAAAATGAATCGCCGGCACGGAATACATCGAGCAGTTCCTCGAATCTCAATCGATTATCCAGTAACGATGTGAAATCGCTTTCGATACCTGAAGATGCGCCCAGTGCGCGTGTTGCCATCTGCTGTGACAGCAGCAGCTGTTCGGCCACCATTGCAACGTGAGCCTGCAAATCAGCACGCTTGTTGCCCACGTAAAGAAGACTACCAAGCATCAGACCTACTGATATGAAAAGCAGCATACCGAATAAGGTCAAAGGTCTGCTAATTGTCTTCATTACAGACTTGAATTTTGTGTTAGCTGCGCTCATAACCTCTCTCCGAATTACTACTCAAGCAAATTGCCCGGCGTTTAGCCTTTTTATATTTATAGTGACGCTCTTGCGAGTCGCTCATCACGTGTCATATTTTCAAAACTGAAGACTGGCCAGTTTTCGCCATCTCTTTTAAAGGCCGTATCTACATATTGTGAAATATTTTCGTTTATGCCAGGAATTTCACTGGATTTTTCCTTGGCCATAAAATGTTTCATGCCATAAACTTCTTCAACAATTAGGCCAGTATTAAATCCCATGTAATCAATTACTATGACCCTGCCTTTATTGCGTTGCTTAATGTCTTCGCCCAGAACAAACCCTTTCAAATCCATCAACGGCAAAAGACTGCCGCGAACATTAGCAACACCAACCATCCAGGATTTAACACCTGGTACATATGTATACTCTGGCAAGTCAAGTATTTCCTGAACTTCTGCCATGTCAGCTATCAGCTTGTCATCACCTATTCTGAAGCCGACGCCGACCCATTCATCTTCAACAACATCAAGCGTGGGCAGGCCTGCTGCACTTTCCTGACACTGTCTTTCAATCTCCAGCAATAAATCAAATGGGTCGATAGAGCTCACTGTACTTGCTTCTTACCAATACCTAACTTGATAACACCATGTTTACATGTTCAATCAATCCCTTTTCCTGAACCGGTTTTACGATGTAGTCCTTGGCGCCCTGTCTTTTGGCCCATACCTTGTCTGTTTCCTGGTCTTTTGTAGTTACAATAATGACCGGAATGTTTGCGGTCTCCTTTTGCTGGGTTAACTGCCGGGTAGCCTGGAACCCGTTCATACCTGGCATCACTACATCCATCAATACAAGATCAGGTAAAGTTTCTTTTGCCTTTTCAATACTGGCTTCACCAGAATCAGCAACCACAACCTCATGACCATTCTTTTCCAGAATTGTCTGAAGAACGTGTACTTCTGTTGGTGAATCATCAACTACAAGTATCTTCGCCATCTCATCAACACCATTGTTTATGTCATTATTAACCGAATAAATTTTGCTCACTTAGCCGATGCATGTTCCTTGATAGCACCAATCAGGTCTTCCTTGGTAAACGGTTTGGTCAAATACTGGGTCGAACCGACAATCCGTCCCCGTGCCCGGTCAAAAATACTGTCCTTGCTCGAGAGCATGATCACCGGTGTTTCCCTGAACGCTTTATTATTCTTTATTAACGCACAGGTCTGATAGCCATCCAGGCGCGGCATCATGATATCCACGAAAATAATATTCGGCTTGGTTTCGGCGATTTTTGACAACGCCTCGAAACCATCCACGGCAGTAACCACCTCGCAGCCCTCTTTTTTGAGGAGGTTTTCCGCAGTCCGACGGATCGTCGGTTCGACCCAGTATTTGACCAAACCGTTTACCAAGGAAGACCTGATTGGTGCTATCAAGGAACATGCATCGGCTAAGTGAGCAAA
>JAASSE010000297.1 GCA_021768055.1 Gammaproteobacteria bacterium
AGGGTCAGGCCAACGGTTTTCCTGAATACCGGCTCGGTAAAGGCGAGATCACCAGCCTTCACAAGCGCATGCGACAGTGCTTTATATCTTTTCGTGCAGACCCGTTCGAGCCCGGTTCGGATGAATTCAAGCTGCTCGAACTCTATGTCATGTCGCGTGGCAACGGCCTCAAAATCGAAACACCGGCGGTGCGTTTCTAGATCGCCATCAAGCAATTTCTGTACAATAGCTGATACCAGCTCTGGAAACAGCTATCGTGACTGACACTGATACGGACAAACTGAACGCCCTGCTCAGGCAAGAGATCCTTTCCGAAACTTCAAAAATCGCCTGGACTGAACTGCAGCGTTTTTTTGCGGCGGGCAAGGCCATTTACGTTGCACATGATCTTGATCTGGTCGAAGTTGCACTGCAGATTTCCAATGACAATACCGACATGGTCGGGCAATGGATGGTGGACCACAAGCTGGCCCCTGTTTCAGATGATCAGGCATTGAGCTGGCATGACAACGATGCCGTGGTGTGGGCGGTTGTCGTCAAGCCCTGGGTTCTGGTACAGGACGCCGACAAGAGCCATGAACATTAAACCGCTCAATTATCTTGCCCGCAAGATTCTTTACCTCTGGGTAAAGACAGAGATTGTTCCTGCTGATACGGAACTACTCAAGCTCGAGCCGGATAAACCGGTACTTTACGTGGTTGACAGCCGCGGCTGGTCAAACCTGCTGATCCTCGAGCATGAATGCGCAAAACTCGGACTGGCTTCTCCTAGATCACGACTGTCATCACCTGAGCTCCGCAGCTGGCATTCAGTGTATACCATCGCGCCACGGCAGCCGTTCAAGGCCTGGCTGCAAAAGCAGCCCAAGCGTTCACGCATGATACGCGGACTGGTGGAGACGCTAAAGGAAAATTCCCAACTGGATATTCAACTGGTGCCGGTTTCGATCTTCTGGGGCCGGCCGGTAGCCAAACAGCAATCTGCGATAACAGTATTGTTTGCGCATTCCTGGGCGATCGCCGGACGCATACGCCAGTTCTTTAGAATACTGATACATGGACGCAATACGCTGTTGCAGTTCTCGGAAGCATTCAGCTTGCGTGGGCTCATGGATGAATCCCTGAGCAATGATGAAAACATCGATGCGATTCAACAGACGCTGTCGGATCGTTTGCATTCTGTTAAAACCGCTACACTGGGGCCGGACACCTCTCACCGCCGCACACTGGTGCGCGACCTGTTGATGATGCCGGATGTCCAGGACGCCATCCAGAAGCGCAGCATTGAAGAAAATGAGTCACATTACAGGGCAGCCTTACAGGCCAGGAAATACCTGTACGAGATCGTTGCTAACAGCACCAGCATCACAATACGCCTGATGCAGATCGGGCTTACTTCGTTCTGGAACAAATTTTATTCCGGTATCAAGGTCAAACATGCTGAACAACTACGCCAGATCGCGCTAACGCATGAACTGGTATATGTTCCCTGTCACCGCAGCCATATTGATTACCTGCTGCTGTCCTATGTCATCCATTACGAAGGATTGTCAATTCCGCATATCGCGGCCGGCAAGAACATGAATATGCCCATCATCGGCCCAATCTTTCGCGGCGGTGGCGCTTTTTTCATTCGACGCAGCTTCAAGGGCAATGAACTTTATTCGCGCGTGATGTTCGAGTACCTTGCCAAACTGGTATCAATGGGTACACCAGTGGAGTATTTTGTTGAGGGCGGACGCAGTCGCACGGGACGCTTGCTGCAACCCAGACCTGGCATGCTGGCAATGACCGTGCGGGCATTCCTTAAATACCGCAAACGTCCGGTAGCGTTTATTCCCGTCTACATCGGCTATGAAAAAATGATCGAAGGCAAGGCATACACGGCCGAGCTCTCCGGGCAGGATAAAAAAGCCGAATCCCTGTTTACTTCGATTCGAACCATATTAAGCCTGAAAGGCAACTATGGGTATGTGTATACGAATTTTGGCAATCCTGTTTACCTGACCAATCTTCTCGATAAACACAATTCCGGCTGGTCACAACAGGAATACGATGATACCCATCGTCCCGACTGGCTGAAGCAGACTGTCAATGATCTTGCCAACAATATCATGTGCAACATCAACCAGGCGGCTTATGTAAATTCTATCAACCTGGTTTCCACGGTTCTGCTTGCAACTCCAAAACAGCACATGGATGAAACACAACTGGCCAAAATGGTTGATATTACATCGTCCCTGATCGCTTCACTGGATTATTCCGACAAGATAGCCATCACACCGCTGGCTGGTGCCGAACAGGTAATACGCGCTGAAAAACTCAAACGAGCCAGGAGACGCAAACATGAAATGGGGGACATCATCTATCTGGATGAAAGGCATTCAGTATTATTAACATATTACCGAAATAATATATTGCACCTGACCGCATTACCTTCGGTTGTTGCCTGCTGTTTCAACAATGCAGTAACACAGTCCAGAGAGCAGATTATTGAACAGGTCAAACTGGTTTACCCTTTTCTCAAGTCACAATTATTTATTCACTGGGAAGCAGATCAACTGCCCGACGTGATCAACCGCATTATTGATAAACTCATCGATCTAAACCTGCTACAGAAGAGCGATGGCGGTAAATACATTAAACCACGCGCCAGCAGTATCGAACGCGCACAACTTGAACTTCTGGCAAAAATCATTTCTCCGGTACTGGAAGTTTATTACATGACGTTTGCAATCTTGCTAAATACAGGAAGCAATAAAATATCGCAGCCTGACCTGGTC
>JAASSE010000298.1 GCA_021768055.1 Gammaproteobacteria bacterium
CGACGCTGTTGGTACTGAGAGCGATCTGCATGTCACGACCACAGCTGATTGCAGGCTGGTCGGCTGGCTCATCGAAGTACATCAGCTTGATCACCCTGAGGTAGTAGAACAGACCGATAATGGAGAACACCACACCGACCACGGCAAGCCAGGTCATGTGGATATCGACTACGGCACTCAATACTGCCAGCTTCGCCCAGAAACCCAGTGTCGGTGGCACCCCGGCCATGGAGAACATCAGGATCAGCATCATGAACGCAAACCAGGGACTGCGCTGGTTGAGTCCCTTGTAATCGTCCAGCTGCTCGGCCTCGAACCCCGCGCGTGACATCAACAACACCACACCGAAACCACCCAGTGACATGATCGCATAGGCCAGCGTATAGAACATCGCGGAGGCATAACCGTCCTTGGTGCCGGCGAGAATGCCGAGCAGGATAAAACCGACATGGGAAATAGTGGAGTACGCGAGCATGCGCTTGATGTTGGTCTGCGCAATTGCGATGATGTTGCCGGCCGCCATCGACAACACCGCGAGTATTACCAGCATCATCTGCCAGTCGCCGTGCAGACCGCCGAGCCCTTCGACCAGCAGGCGCATCACCATCGCAAAGCCGGCGATCTTCGGTGCCGAACTGATAAACGCGGTGACCGGCGTTGGTGAACCGTGGTACACATCGGGTATCCACATGTGGAACGGAACCGCGCCGAGCTTGAACGCAAGTGCGACCACGATGAATACCAGCGCAAACACCAGCCCGATTTGCGTTTCTGTGGTAGCAACCACATTGGCAATATCAGCAAGCGCGAGGCTGCCTGACAGGCCGTACAGGATCGACATGCCGTACAGCAGCATGCCCGAGGCGATTGCACCCAGCACGAAATACTTCATCGCGGCTTCGGATGCATTACCGTTGTCGCGGTGTAAGGCAACCATCGCGTACAGGCACAATGACATCAGCTCCAGGCCGAGGTACAGCAACAACAGGTTCGCTGAGGACACCATGATCATCATGCCGAGCACAGCAAACAAGCCCAGTACGTAGAATTCACCCTTGAAGATTTCGCGATCGCGCAGGTAATCGCGCGAATACACGAACAGCACAAACGTGATCGCAAGAATGAACAGCTTCAGTGTATCGGCGAGCTTGTCCTGCACCACCATGTCATTGAACGCCAGCACGCTCTGTGCTGTCTCACCCCTGATAACCAACGCGAAAGTCACCAGCAGGGTCAGCTGGCTTAGCACGTAGCTCAGGTTGCGCCTGCTGTCATCGATGAAAACATCAACAACCAGGATCACACAGGCCATGGTCAGCAGGAAAATCTCGGGCCAGGTTGCTGCAATATTGAGTGCGTCCAGTGTCATGTTAATTTCTAATCTTCGTCGTTAAAGTTTGGCAATTACAATTTTGTTTGGGCCGCATGCTGCAGCAGGTTGTCTATGGTCGCATGCATCACATCAACTACCGGTGCCGGCCATAAACCCAATACAAGTACCGCGATCGCCAGCGATGCCATGATAATGAATTCACGTGGATTCAGGTCATTCAAGGCACGTACGTTGTCGTTGGCGACTTCACCGTAGAACACACGCTTGACCATCCACAGCGTGTAGGCCGCGCCGAGTATCAGCGTGGTCGCAGCCAGGAATGCATACCAGAAGTTCGCATGGAAGCTGGCGATGATGACCATGAACTCACCGACAAAACCGGACGTACCCGGCAGACCCGCGTTTGACATCGCAAAGAACACGGCAAAGCCAGCAAATATCGGCATGGTGTTAACGACACCGCCGTAGTCATTGATCTGGCGAGAATGCATGCGGTCGTAGAGCACACCGACCATGAGGAACAATGCACCGGAAATGAAACCGTGCGAAATCATCTGGATCATCGCGCCTTCAACCGCAAGCGTTGCACCGCTGTGGCTGGCGTTCGCGGGATTGCTCCAGATCTGGAATACGATGAAGATCCCGAGTGTAACGAAACCCATGTGTGCTATCGAGGAGTACGCGATCAGCTTCTTCATGTCGCGCTGCACTAGCGCAACAAAGCCGATATACACCACCGCAACCAGTGACATCAGAATGATCAGCCAGTCCAGTTGAGAACTTGCATCCGGTGTGATCGGCAAACTGAAGCGCAGGAAGCCGTAGCCGCCGATCTTCAGCATGATCGCCGCCAGGATCACGGAACCGCCTGTCGGTGCTTCCACGTGCGCATCCGGCAACCAGGTGTGCACCGGCCACATCGGCACCTTGACCGCAAACGCCATCAGGAATGCGAGAAAGATCAGTATCTGTTCCTGCATGCCGAGTTTCAGCGTGTGCATATCGAGGATCGCGAAACTGTCACCGAGGAAATACATGTAGATCAGTGACACAAGCATCAGCACCGAGCCGATGAAGGTATAAATAAAGAACTTGATGGTGGCGTAAACCCTGCGCTCACCACCCCAGATACCGATGATGATGAACATCGGTATCAGCATGCCTTCCCAGAACACGTAGAAGAAAATCGCGTCCAGCGCGGCAAAGGTGCCCACCATCAAACCTTCCATGATCAGGAACGCAGCGAAGTATTGCGCCACGTTCTTCTTTATCACCTCCCAACCGGCGATAATGACCAGCACCGTGGTGAACGTGGTCAGTATGATCAACGGCATGGAGATGCCATCGACGCCAAAATGATAATAGATATTGAACGTGCTGATCCAGTCGTGGCGTTCAACGAACTGCATCTGCGACGTGGTTGTATCAAACCCCGTGTACAGGCCGATA
>JAASSE010000064.1 GCA_021768055.1 Gammaproteobacteria bacterium
CCTGCTTGGCTACTTCGTACTCTGCCGCAGCAGCAGCAACCAGCGCTTCGCTCTGCTCCATCGTATCCCACAGTGCTTTGTTGAACACGACCTGGTTCAGGGTAAAGCCATAGCCGTCTGAACCGTAATCAGTAGTACCGCTTGGAATAGTTGTAGATTTTTCGATTTTTGTTGTGCTGTCGCGTACAAATGCATTGGCACGAAGGTCCGGTAGCAGCGCGGCGCGGCTTTGTGGGTGCGCTTCTTCAGCGGCCATGTAATCGGCCAGTGCTGTACGCAAGGTTGCATCATAGCTTTCGCCACGTTCCAGTGCTTCCTTGAGATCGAGCGCATAGCTGGCTGGGCTTAAGAGTGTTGCGAATAAGCAGAACCACAAACCGTTTCGAACAGACATCAAAATAGTTCCCGTATTAATTGACTGTTAATAGGTCGCCATGTCCGGATCGACATTTTGCGCCCATGCTGCCATGCCGCCTTTCAGATTAATAACATTACTGAAGCCGGCTTGTTCAAGATAGAGCGCGACCCGGCGACTGCGAATACCGTGGTGGCATATAACCACGGTCTCCTGTTCTTTATCAAGTTCATCAAGCCTTGATGGGATAGTCGACATCGGTATCAGCATGCTGCCTTCCAGTTTGCAGATTTCAAACTCCCAGGGCTGGCGCACATCCAGCAGCAGCGGTTTGACTTCGGCAGACTCGAGGTAGCGCTCGAGTTCTTCGACTTCCAGTTCACGCATGTATAAAGTCGATTAAGTTCTGGAAAATCTAGAATACAAATTCTGAGGGCTTTTCTGCGTTGATCAGAGGATCAATGCAGGTCTCGAACAGGTCATCAACGACCCATTCGGTTTTGCTGAGGCGGGTAACCAGCTGTGCTTTCATCACCGGTGCATCACCGGTGATCACGAACAGGCGACCGCCGTTTTTCAGTGCCTTCTTGTAAAACTCGGGTATGCGCTGCATCGAGCCGGTAATCGCGATGGCATCGTAGAACTGTTTCTGGTCCCAGCCGCTCGATGCGTCACCGGTGCTCAGGTTGACGTTGCTGATCTCCAGTTTGGCGAGGTTTTTTTCCGCCATCGTCGTCATGGCCGGGTCGATGTCGACAGAGTCGACATGGCGGGCGAGGCTGGCGAGGCATGCGGTCAGGTAGCCGCTGCCGGTACCGATCTCGAGCACGACGTCATCGTCACTGAGGCGCAGCGCCTGCAGCAGGCGGCCTTCTACCACCGGGTTCATCATGTGGGACTCATGGTCCTGGAACACACCGAGCGGGATGCTTGTGTCCGCGTAGGCGAGGTTCTTGCATGATTCCGGGGTGAACAGTTCACGGGGGATGTTGCCGATTACGTTCAGCACCCGCGGATCCAGCACATCCCAGGGGCGAACCTGTTGTTCCACCATGTTGAACCGGGCCTGGTTGTAATCCATCTCGCTCATGTAAGACTCTGATTCCGCTGTTTTATGAAGCCGCGTATTCTACCCTGAGCAGCCTTCGGCTGCCAGCTTGCCGCGGAGCGGCAGGTACTAGTTACCTAGTACCTGAGAAAGGGGCGCCCGGCTCCTGAATACGGTATTATGGGTGGCCCTGTGATATGAATTTCCCGGTTGTACTCTATGAACGCTATCCCTGAAGAATTCCTGCGGCGCACCGCCGAGCTGTCCGCCTCCTCCACGAAGCCGCTGGACGGATCAACCAAGGTCTATGTGCAGGGTTCACGACCGGATATTCAGGTGCCGATGCGGGAAATCCACCAGCATGACACCCAGGCCAGTTTCGGCGCCGAGCACAACCCCCCGGTCCCGGTGTATGACACCTCCGGCCCCTACACTGACCCGAACGTCGACATCGACCTGCTCGCCGGGCTTGGTGACGTGCGCAGCGGCTGGATCAATGAACGTGACGACACCGTGTGGCTGGACGGACCGAGTTCTGATTACGGCCGCTACCGCCAGAGCGACCCGGAACTCGCACACCTGCGTTTCGAGCATCTGCGTAAACCGCGCCGTGCCAGGGCTGGCTGCAATGTGACCCAGATGCACTATGCGAGGCAGGGCATCATTACGCCGGAAATGGAATACGTTGCGATTCGCGAAAACATGCGCCTGAATGAACTGCGCAACGACCCAGCCTATAAAAAAATACTGATGCAGCACCCCGGTCAGTCCTTCGGGGCGAATCTGCCGGACGAAATCTCCCCCGAATTCGTACGCGATGAAGTCGCCGCCGGACGTGCGATCATCCCGGCCAACATCAACCACCCGGAACTGGAGCCGATGATCATCGGCCGCAACTTCCTCGTGAAGATCAATGGCAACCTGGGTAACTCGGCAGTCACTTCCAGTATCACAGAGGAAGTGGAGAAAATGGTCTGGGGTATCCGCTGGGGTTCAGACACCATCATGGACCTGTCGACCGGGCAGAACATCCACGAGACCCGCGAATGGATCCTGCGCAACGCGCCGGTGCCGATTGGTACCGTGCCGATCTACCAGGCATTGGAAAAAGTGGACGGCATCGCCGAAGACCTGACCTGGGAAATATTCAAGGACACATTGATCGAGCAGGCCGAGCAGGGTGTGGACTACTTCACCATCCATGCCGGGGTACGCCTGCAATACGTACCGCTGACCGCGCAGCGTGTCACCGGCATCGTCAGCCGCGGCGGTTCCATCATGGCGAAGTGGTGCCTGGCGCATCACAAGGAGAATTTCCTCTACACCCACTTCGAGGAAATCTGCGAAATCATGAAAGCCTACGACGTGTCGTTCTCCCTCGGAGACGGCCTGCGCCCGGGCTCGATCGCCGATGCCAATGATGCCGCGCAATATGGTGAATTGGAAACCCTGGGCGAACTCACGAAGATTGCCTGGCAACATGACGTGCAGACCATGATCGAAGGTCCCGGCCATGTACCCATGCAGATGATCAAGGAGAACATGGACAAGGAACTTGAAGATTGCTTCGAAGCGCCTTTCTATACCTTGGGACCTTTAACCACGGATATTGCCCCGGGCTACGACCACATCACTTCTGGTATCGGCGCCGCGCAGATCGGCTGGTACGGTTGCGCGATGCTGTGCTACGTCACCCCGAAAGAGCATCTGGGCTTACCGAACAAGGAAGATGTGCGCACCGGCATCATCACCTACAAGATTGCCGCGCACGCCGCCGACCTCGCCAAGGGCCATCCCGGCGCACAGGTGCGCGACAACGCGATGTCGAAAGCACGCTTCGAATTCCGCTGGGAAGACCAGTTCCGTTTAGCGCTCGATCCCGAGCGTGCCCGTGAATACCACGACCAGACCCTGCCCAAGGAGGCACACAAGGTTGCACACTTCTGTTCCATGTGCGGACCCAAGTTCTGCAGCATGAAAATCTCGCAGGACGTACGCGATTATGCAGCCGAGCAGGGTATCGGTGATCTCAATGTCGCGTTCGATACCGGCATGCACGAGAAAGCCGAGGAGTTCAAGGAAAAGGGTGCGGAGATTTACAGTAAGGCATAAGTACCACAATATTTTTGTTAAAAGGAGCTGTTAATGAATCTAATCAGGTACGTATTCTTTATAGCCATTCTCTGGTTGGCCTCCTGCACCTGGGTTGAACCAACTAAAGAGGGGAGCGAGGTCCTTCTTGTCAAAGCCTTTAATGTTGAAACCTGTAAAAAACTCGGGACAACAACGGCAACTGTTAAGCATGAAATAGGCATCATAACTCGAAGCGAAGAAAAAGTTACTGAAGAACTCATAACACTGGCAAAGAACAAGGCTGCAGAAATGGGTGGTGATTCAATCGTTGCCCAAGGGCCAGCGAGTGAAGGCTCGATGAGTTTTGATATTTATAAATGTGGTGAGTAAATGGGCACTGATTATTGGTGTGACAATCTCTTACTACAAAGGCATGAACAAAGAGGGCAAGCTTTCCCAAAGAATAAAAACAAAGTTATATTCACTATTCTGCTTTTCATGTCAGCAGCAATAATCAATGGCAGCGTACTTGCCAGGGATTTTGTCGAACTGGTGAAGTACTGCGAAGGGTGTCATGGTGCTGATGGTGTAAGTACAACACCAGATATTCCGATTATTGCGGGTTTTTCGTATGAGGGATTTCTTAACACAATGGACGTATTCCGCGAAAACGATCGTATTGCAATGGGATACCACAAGCCGGGTGAGCCGGAGACCGTGATGAACGAAATCGCACTGTCTCTGAGTGATGAAGAAGTCGAAGAACTGGCCAAGTATTTTTCAAACCTGCGCTTCAAGCCGGTGAAACAAACCGTGAACAAGGAACTGGCCGGACGCGGTGAAGTGATCCATAAGCGTTACTGTGAAAAATGCCACACGGAAAACGGCAAGTTCCCTGTCGAAGATGCGTCGATTCTGGCAGGGCAATGGACACCTTATCTGAAACGCCAGTTCGATAATATTCTGTCAGGCAAACGACTTGTGCCTCGCTCAATGCTGCGTCGCATCAAGAAATTATCTTCCGACGATATTGAAGCATTGTTGAATTTTTATGCGTTACAGGGAGTTGTGCAGGAGTAGTTGAACGTGATCAACAGAAGCGGGATAACAAAATGTAATGGTTTCATTATCCCGCTTCTCCTGTTCAATTTCATGGTTGCCTGTTCCAGAATGGATAGCGCAACGGAATCATCAAGCATTTATCAGTCGTATGAGAACCTGGCAAAAAAGCCTTCTGCAGAGATATTTCACGAGGACGACTGGACAATCGTGTCCCTGACGGAAAACGGCGACCGGGTTTACTGGTTCCTGGCGCCGGAGATTGATAACGTCACGCCCGCGATGTTCAAGAAGACGGTGCATACCGGAGGCGAGGATAAACCAAAAACCAGGATCGTAAGCGACTGTCATGCTCCAAAGCAGATTTGTGTTGATCTCAAGAAACAATTCAATGCGCTGAGCGAAAAATATAATTAAAGTGGTCAATTGCAGATTAATTAAAGGGGCAAGAGGCTTTTTTGCTGGTATGCTGGCTCCAGCCTGATAATCGACTGACAGTATGCCGTCAACTGCCACCAGTTTCATTCTCACCCATCCCGCTCGCTTCGTGCGTGATGTGCTGCGTGGTTTCCTGGACAGCCAGGGGCTGTTGTTGTCCGGTGCGGTTGCCTACTACACAATGCTATCCATCATCCCGGTGTTCGCGCTGGTGCTACTGGTGTTGTCCAGTTTCATCGAGCCGCGGCTGCTGCTGGACACGCTGGTCGGTATTCTGTCCATGACGACAGCGATCAGCACTGAGGCAATGGTCGCGCATATGGAGTCTTTCCTGCAGAACTGGAGGGTGATTGGTATCGTCGGCATGGTGCTGATGTTGTTCTTCAGTACGCTGGCGTTCACCGTGCTGGAGAACGCGATGTCGCTGATCTTCTTTCACCGCAAACACAAGCAGGGGAGGCGCCTGCTGATATCGATGGTAATGCCTTACCTCTTTATCCTGTTGCTCACTGCCGGGTTCCTGGTCGTGAGCCTGATGGCTAGCTGGCTGCACGCGCACAGCACGGGTTCGCTGGAATTGCTCGGTATGGACATCGATATGAGTGCGACCACGGCGAGCGTGCTCTACATCGTCGGCATATTTGGCGAGTTGCTGCTGCTGACGTCAATCTACTTCGTGATGCCGGTCGGCAGGCTGGCATGGTCGCATGCGCTGGTGGGCGGATTCGCGGCAACGCTGCTGTGGGAACTGACGCGGCATGTACTGGTATGGTATTTCTCGACACTTTCTTTCGTCAGTGTCATATACGGCTCGTTCGCCAGCTCGATCATGATCCTGCTGGGCTTCGAGTTTGCGGCGATCATCCTGTTGCTGGGCGCGCAGGCAATCGCCGAGTACGAAAGAATCGATCATGGTGGCGTGACCCCCGCAGAGGGATAGGAAAGCAAGGCAAGTTCAGTGTGACCCTGTTTTGCGTTAATGACGCAGGAGAGCATGCCCGTGCTGAAAAATCAAGGAGGTTGTTATTGCCGTGCTGTGTCGTTTACTACCCTGTCTCATACACCATATCCCCCCCCCACACACACATGCGGTGTTACTGTGAGTTATGCAGGTCAGTTCAGTGTATTTTTATTAAACATTGCTAATTTGCATTGAAGTAATGAAAGATGTAGAAAAATAGAATCGCTTCGAAAGCACAGGGTTAACGAGGAGGGTGCTGAGTTGGAAAAGAATAGAGCAAGGTACGAGCTGCCAGTATTTAATCCTCATGTTATTAAAAAAGCGTCATGCCACTGTTTGCGTTTACTGACCGCAATCGTTCTGGGCGCTTGTTATTCAAACGCAATAGCGAAAGATCCGCTCTCAGAACAAACTGGTGAAGACGCTGTATCAGATTCAATTAGCCAGAAGGAACAATATAAAGCCACCTCGGAAAA
>JAASSE010000299.1 GCA_021768055.1 Gammaproteobacteria bacterium
CACCCGTACAGTGGGATGGGTTCTGATCTGCCTTTATATCCCGTTGAATCCGCCCGGGGTGTACGCATCAAGCTGTACGACGGCCGCGTAGTGATCGATGGCATGTCGTCCTGGTGGTGTGCGATTCACGGCTACAACCACCCGAAGATGAACCAGGCGCTCACCCGACAGTTAGAGAACATGGCGCACGTGATGTTCGGCGGCCTCACGCACGAACCGGCGGTCAGGCTGGCTGAAAAACTGGTAGCGATTACACCCGTACCGCTTCAGTCCGTGTTCTTTTCAGACTCCGGCTCGGTCTCGGTCGAAGTTGCGATGAAAATGGCGATCCAGTACTGGCAAGCAAAGGGACAGCCCGGCAGGCAGCGGTTCCTGACCATCCGTTACGGCTATCATGGCGACACCTTCGGCGCGATGTCGATCACCGACCCGATCAACGGCATGCATGCGTTGTTCGCCGGCGCCTTGATCAAACAGTTCTTCGTCGATGCGCCCACATGCCATTTTGGCGAACCCTGCTCTGAAGAAGACATCGCACCACTGAGACAACAACTCGAACAAAGCAAAGACAACATTGCCGCGGTCATACTAGAGCCCATTGTCCAGGGCGCAGGGGGCATGCGTTTTTATTCGGCGGATTTCCTCAAACGCGTACGCGAACTGTGTGACGAACATGGTGTGCTGCTGATACTGGACGAGATTGCCACCGGGTTTGGTCGTACCGGCAAACTGTTTGCCTGCGAACATGCCGGCATCTCACCGGACATCATGTGCATCGGCAAGTCACTCACCGGCGGCTATATCACGCTGGCTGCGACTTTAACAACGGACGACATCAGTCAGGCCATCAGCAACGGTGAACCCGGTGTGTTCATGCACGGCCCGACTTACATGGCCAATCCGCTGGCCTGCACTGCCGCCAATACCAGTATTGCGTTGCTGCTCGATTCTGACTGGCAAAAACGCATCTATGATATCGAGTTTGGACTGGTTAAAGGACTGAAACCCTGCATACAATTGGACAATGTCGCTGATGTGCGCGTGCTCGGCGCGATTGGTGTGGTTGAATTAAAGCAGCCGGTCGATATGAAAACCATTCAGCCGATGTTTGTCGATGCCGGCGTCTGGGTCAGACCGTTTGGCACGCTGGTTTACCTGATGCCGCCATTTATTATCAATGAAACTGACCTCAATAAACTGACTGATGCTGTTTACCAGGTTTTATCGGCAGAGATCTCCTAGAAATAAACCGTTCCAAAAACAGTGAAGCCGCGATAGGTATCTGACACTTTACCTCGCCAGTCATCGTCATCTATCTCGGCGTTGATACCCAACCTCGCGATACCACCACCGATCGCGAAATTTTTGGTCAGCCTGTACTCGGTATTCAGCTCGTAATTCAACAGGGCGCCCCTGTACTCATCACTTAAATCGATAAAAAATGCTTCCGTTACATAACGAACATGCCACTTTGGCGAGATGGCATACCCCAAACGCAAGCCAAACATCGGTAAAGGCACCGTGACACCGGTTGTCTCGACCTTGCTGCCCGTATCATCCTGAAACCTCAGGTCGTAACTCGTGATATTAAGGCCGGCCGATAAGCTCAGTTCAACCTTGGGTGAATGGTAGAAAGAATAGGAATACCCCAGCTTGTACAGTGTGTACTCGATTTTAGAAAGCACTGTTTCATTAATAACATAGTTCGTGTCATCTATTGTGATGTCAATGTCCAGTGTTGCCTCGCCTTTTCTGTCTACACTGAATGCCGTGAAATCGATGCGGTGCTTCTTATTGAAGCGATAGTAGGCATCGATGCGCGGGATCGTGTCGCCATCTTCACCACCGAGGTCTTTCTCGAAATCGATCGTAGTGCCCAGACCGCTGCCCGTACTCGAGTTAATACTGAACTGTGTGTTTGTGCCATCAACAACATAGGCGCCTGCTCGTATCATCCATCTATCTGGAAATGCAGCCATTGATTCCCGGTTTTCAGCTGCGTGGGCAGCATTGAACAGTATTAGTGAGATTGTTATCGAAGCGGCAAAGGATGTAATTGCTGTCTTTTTGCGAACATCACAAAGGGTCGCATTCATTTTTTCGTGTAATCCTGAAACTGCGAATAAATACATCAGCTTGACCCTGGCCATCAGCCTGCTAATGGCATCACATGATATGTGATATGTTTGGCGTTGTCGCGTCACAGCTGCGACTCGATTGGCATAAAACTCATAAAGCCGACGCCAAAGCGGCGCCAGAAACCTGTATGCGGGTCGACGTCATACGTCACAGATTCGCCATCCTCAATACCATGCCAGATTATATATTCATATACCTCTTCGTCCGCCCCATATTTCTCACTCTTGAGCTCGAGTTTGAAAGCTGCTTTATGGATATTTTCATCAAAGCCTTCGGCCATCCTGTTCGCGATATTTCCTGATTCGATCACAACACCGATTTCTGAGTTCTCGTAAAATGAACGCGGGTCCAGGTTCAGCGAGCCGATAAATACCTTTTTACGATCCAGCACGAACGATTTCGCATGCAGGCTTGCCTTGGATGAGCCTTCTATACCTTTCTTTTGCTTGCGCTGCTTGCGGGTCAGCTTCTTGTTCATCTCGTACAGCTCGACACCGGCACGTAACAGGTCTTCACGGTATTTTGAATAGCCGGCGTGTACCAAAGCAACATCGTTGGATGCCAGTGAGTTGGTCAGGATTTTTACGCGTACATCCTTGTCGATCAGGCTCTTGAAAAACTCGACACCCTCCTTGCCGGGTAC
>JAASSE010000065.1 GCA_021768055.1 Gammaproteobacteria bacterium
CACGGGCATTTCGGCTGGCGATCGGGCAAAGACGATCGCAGCGGCGGTGAAACCGGATGCCAGGCCTAGCGACATCGTGCAGCCCGGGCATATTTTTCCGCTAATGGCGCAACCGGGAGGCGTGCTGACCCGCGCCGGTCATACTGAAGCCGGTTGCGACCTCGCGCGACTTGCCGCCCAGGAACCCAGCGCAGTCATTGTTGAGATTCTGAATGAAGACGGTACCATGGCACGTCGGCCCGACCTGGAAAAATTCGCCGTCGAACACGACCTCAAGATCGGTACGATCGAGGACCTGATCAGTTACCGGATCAAGAACGAAAAAACCGTTGAGCGTGTCACCGAATGTGATTTCCCGACCGAGTTCGGTGACTTCAGACTGCACGCCTACAGGAACGTGCTGGATGAGGGACTGCATTTTGCGATGGTGCATGGCGACATCGACAGCAACCAACCGATACTGGTTCGCGTTCATGTCGAGAACACGCTGAACGATATGTTTGGTTCATCTGAAGCCAAAGGGTGGCCGCTGCGTGCGGCACTGAAGCAGGTTGCAGAAAATGACAACGGTGTTGTCGTGATTATTCGCCAACCGGAGGAAGGAGATGCCATTATCAACTGGATGCAGCGGCAACAGGTTTCCGGTAATGACGAAGGTGTTTACAAGGAAGACTTGCGCAAGGACGGTGTTGGTGCGCAAATTCTGATGGACATCGGTGTCAAAAAAATGCGCCTGATGTCCGCACCCAAGGTGTATCATGGGCTCGCCGGTTTCGACCTGGAAATTGTCGAATACGTCAGTGGAAGTTAATTCAGCTACACAGGATAATGTGAGTAACAAGTTATGAGTGATATCAATTCAATAGAAGGCAGTCTGCAGTACTCGAAAGGGCGTTTTGCTATTGTATGCGCCAGGTTCAACGGTTTTATCGTTGAAAGTCTGCTGGCCGGTGCGCTCGACACGCTGAAGCGCAGCGGTGTTGAAGAATCATCGATAACTGTCGCCAAAACACCGGGTGCATTTGAAATACCTGTCGTCGTACAGAGCCTGGCGCAAAGTGGAAACTATGACGCCATCATCGCGCTTGGCGCAGTAATTCGTGGTGCTACACCGCATTTTGATATCGTCGCCAATGAATCGGCCAAGGGACTGTCAGCAATCGCACTGGATCATGGTATTCCCGTGATTAACGGTATTATTACCACCGATACCATCGAGCAGGCGATTGAACGCGCCGGCACCAAGGCGGGTAATAAAGGTGCTGAAGCAGCCAGCGGTGCGATCGAAATGGTCAACCTGATGGCCCAACTCGACTAGCACAGCAATCCCATGTCTGAAAACACAAGTCTTGCGAAGGGAAGAGGGAAGGCAAGACGACTCGCGATGCAGGCCCTGTACCAGTGGCAGCTGACATCCGATGCGATCGACGGTATTGAGCAGCAGTTCAGGGAGGAGAACGATATGAAAAATATTGATGAAGATTATTTTTCAGAACTGCTGCACGGTGTGCTCGAGCAGCAAGTCACGATAGATGCGGAACTCGAGAAACACATGTCCAAAAAGATCGACGATGTTGATCCGGTCGAACGGGCCATTCTTCGACTCGCAACCTATGAACTCATCAAGCGCCTCGATGTACCTTACAAGGTTGTGCTCAATGAAGCAGTTACGCTGGCGAAAAAATTCTGTGCTGAAAAAAGCCATACTTTCGTCAATGCTGTTCTCGACAAGGCCGCACGCAATACCCGAACACACGAAACCGCGTCTGCCTGATGCCATTCGGTGAATTCAATTTAATCCGTAAATTTTTTACCAGGACATACCAGCGCAGCGATGTAAGCCTGGGTGTTGGCGATGATGCTGCCGTGGTTAATGTGCCACAAGGCAAGCAGCTGGTTGTGACCACGGATACACTGGTTGCGGGTGTGCATTTTCCTGAAGAAACATCACCGCGCGATATCGCTTACAAGTCCATTGTTGTAAACCTGAGTGACCTCGCCGCGATGGGTGCGGAGCCCGCATGGCTGACTTTGTGTGTAAACCTGCCTGAAGTTGATCATGACTGGTTGCAGGCCTTCTCTGAAAGTTTTTATCAGACCTGTGAACGCTTTCATGTGCAGTTAATCGGCGGTGACACTGTACAGGGGCCGTTGTCCATCACCGTGCAGGCAATGGGCCTGGTCGATAGCGGTAAGGTTTTGCAGCGCAGCGGAGCGCAAGCCGGTGATTTGATTTATGTCAGCGGCACACTGGGGGATGCGGCTATTGGCTTAGCCATGGTGCAGGGCAGGTGTGCGCAGAACGATGACAGCGACTGGTTTATCGGCCGACTGAACCGGCCTGAGCCGCGCATTGAACTGGGCCTGGCCGCAGCTCCATACTGCAGTGCCGCGATCGATATATCAGACGGCCTCGCAGCGGACCTGAGTCATGTGCTTGAAGCTGGCACTTGTGGTGCTACAGTCTATGTTGACAGTGTGCCCTTGTCGGTCGAGGCGAAACGCTATTTTGAACAACAGGGTGATATTGACTGGACGCAGGTACTGGCCAGCGGTGATGACTACGAGCTGTGTCTGACGGTTTCACCTGAAAATGAAACCCGACTTGTTGAAGCGGCAACTTCTGTTTCTGTGCCCGTGTCCAAGGTAGGTGAAATAACCGAAGATCCTGCGATGCGCCTGCTGGAGGATGCGGGCAACGAAATAAAACTCAAAGATGCAGGCTATGATCATTTCTCATAATGGCGAAGGTTGAGTTACAGCAGCTGAAGGACCCGTTGGTTCTGGTTGCGCTGGGGCTAGGCAGCGGACTGGCTCCAAAGGCGCCGGGAACGGCGGGAACGGTGGTGGCGATACCGCTGTTTGTGTTAATGCAGCCGCTGCCGTTGATCTCCTACGTGTTTTTGACTACCTGTGTATTCATAGCAGGCATCTGGATTTGCGGCTATGCCGCCGACAAGCTGGGTGTACAGGATCACCCGTCGATTGTAATTGATGAAGTAGCAGGTTATTTAATTACCATGATTGCTGCACCGGCAGGCTGGTTATGGATAGTTATCGGCTTTGTTCTGTTTCGTTTGTTCGATGTGATCAAGCCATGGCCGGTGTCATGGTTTGATAAAAACGTTCATGGCGGCATTGGTATTATGCTAGATGATGTGGTGGCGGGCATCATGAGTCTGTTAGTGATCCAGATACTGGTGTATTTCCAGGTATTTACATGAAGGTTATAGCAACACGATTAATCGCAGCACTTGTCATACTTGTTGCCGGTAACGCGCTTGCGGTCGAACAGGTGCATGTACAGGCGCTACTGGGCAACAAGGCCGTGGTCATGATCGACGGTCAGCGCAGAACACTATCGGTTGGCGAAACCAGTCCTGAAGGCGTCAAGCTCGTGGAAACAAACAAAGATCATGCAGTACTCGAGATTGATGGCGTGCAAAAGCCATATCAACTCGGTGGCTTGATAACCACGAACTATACAAAGCCTTCTCAACATAAAGAAACCGTGTATGCCGACAGGCAGGGTATGTTCAAGGCGATCGGTACAATTAACGGACGTACTGTTCGGTTTTTACTGGATACCGGCGCCACCAACGTCGCCATGAACAAGGCGCAGGCAAAAAAGCTGGGTGTTAACTATCGTATGCATGGAAAACCGGTGACCATCAGCACCGCGTCAGAAGACGTCAAAGGTTACCGCGTTAAATTAAAGTCTGTAAGCCTCGGGCGTATCAAGCAACGCAATGTTGAAGCTATGGTCATCGACGGCTACCATCCCGGGCCTATCCTGCTGGGCATGTCATTCCTCGGCAAGCTCAAAGTTGAAAAAGAAGGCGATGCCATGACCATCAGGCAAAGAAACTAACTGCTGTTAACATTCAAGTCAGTTTGCTTGAACAAGATGCAATGCCATGGCGCCGCCAGCGACGATTTTGCTTTCCTTTTGTTTCAAGCCGTTTTGTTCGATCAAGGTGGGTAGTCCGCGTATTGATATGAAGTGGCGGTAATTACGAAAGTGCCTGCGACCGGCAGCCAGTTCTGACACAAATATAAAGGGTTTGATGAACCAACCTTTCAGCAGTCGGGCAGGGCCTGCGTGAAAATCAATCAGCAGAATATGCCCGTCAGCTTTTATCACCCGTTTCATTTCTGCAATCACGGCCAGGCGTGTGGCCTGGTCCATTTCATGCAGCACCAGCATGCACAGCACCAGGTCAAAGGAATTGTCTTCAAAAGGAATACTGGTTGCATCGCCGAGGCGCAGGTCCGCACTGTCACCCAGTCTTTGTTTCGCCATACCCAGCATCGCGGGTGAGGTATCAACACCGTATAGTTTGCAGCCGTATTTTTTATATAAATCCAGGTGCACGCCGGTGCCGCAACCGATATCGAGCACCTGCATGCCTTGCTCGGGTGGCAGCATGCGTGCTCCCAGCGACCTCAGGCCTTTATTTATCGGCTCGAAGATCCGGTCATAGATGCCTGCTACGTTGCGATAGGGATCATCGTTCATAGTGTTGGCAGGCACATGATACCGGCGCTGTCAGGACGACAGCAGCGAATAACCTTCGTTTTCAAGCATGGATGCTAACTTGATCAACGGCAGGCCGATCAGGGCATTGGGATCTTCCCCCTCGAATTTCTCGAACAGGGCGATGCCCAGGCCTTCCGACTTGAAGCTGCCGGCACAGTTGTAGGGCTGCTCCTTGTGCAGGTACTGTTCGATCATCTCGTCGCTCAGTGTCCTGAATACGACGGTGTAGGGAACGCAGGCGGTCTGTACATGGCCGGTGTCCGAATTAAGCACGCACAGGCCAGTGTGGAATACGATACGCCTGCCCGAAGCCTGCCGCAGCTGGGTCATCGCATTGTCAAAATTGCCGGGCTTGGTCAGCGCCTTGCCGTCGAGCTCGGCGCTCTGGTCCGAACCGATGATGAGTGCATGAGGGTGGCGGCCAGCCACGGCTTCGGCCTTGCTTGTGGCCAGGCGCACGACCATGTCTTCGATCGATTCACCCGCCAGCGGCGCCTCGTCGATTTCCGGAGAATCACAGCTGTAGTCAACCTGCAGGCGATCGAGCAGGGTCTTGCGATAGGGGGAAGTAGAGGCAAGCACCAGGTCCATGCCAACGTATTTTATATGAAACTAAACTTTCGGGTAGGAAGATTGTCGGAAGCTATTGAAATGTAAAGATTATTTACACAAAGCCCTGATTCATTTAAAATTCGCCGATTATGCAGAAGAAACTGCCTGTTACTGTTGATTTTCTCAAGCAGGTCGAGAGAAATGCATGTTATGAGGGCAACTGGCTGGTGCGGGAATTCGAGCGGCTCGCGGAACTGATCTGCAGCGACGTGGGGGAAGTGCAGGCCAGGTTGAAGTTTGGCACGCGCGCCGGAACCCATTGCCTGGATGGCAGTGTAACAACCGAGCTTGAACTCAGCTGTCAGCGTTGTCTCGAACCGGTCAGGCAGGTCATTAACAGTACCTTCAGGTTTGGCCTGGTACGCAGCGAAGAAGAGGCAGCATCACTGCCGGACGAATTCGAACCGTTGCTGGTTTCAGATTCAGAACAGTCGCTGCTGGAACTGGTAGAGGATGAAATATTATTGTCATTACCGCTGGTCGCCCGGCATGAGAATGAATGCTCGGAGATTCTGCAGAAACAGGTGAATAACGAACCAACGCAGGACACCTACAAGCCGTTTGCTGCGTTGAAAGACTTAATGAGTTAGTTAGAAAGATTTTTTTACAGGAGAGAGTCCCGTGGCCGTACAAAAGAGCAGAAAAACACGCTCAAGAAGAGGCATGCGTCGTTCACACGATGCCCTCGCGAACAAGACATTATCGACAGATTCAACTTCTGGCGAAACACATCTGCGTCATCATGTTTCACCAGACGGCTACTACCGTGGCCGCAAGGTTGTCGAAACCAACGACGAATTCGAGGATTAGTTTCCTTTCATGTCTGTAGCGCAGGTGCAGAATGCCTGATTCTGCAGTTATCGCGCTTGATGCAATGGGTGGTGACTTCGGACCCGATGTCATCATCCCTGCAGCGGCAAAGATACTATCCAGACGCGATGATCTTCATATCATTCTGGTAGGTAATGAGGACACGCTGCGCGCGTGTGCAAATCAGCACAAAATAAAACTGGATGATCGCCTGAGCGTTCATCATGCATCGGAAGTGGTCGAGATGCACGATGAACCGGCACTGGCCATGCGCAAGAAAAAAGATTCTTCAATGCGTGTTGCTATCAATCTCGTTCAAGACGGCACGGCCCAGGCGGCAGTCAGTGCCGGTAATACTGGCGCTCTCATGGCGACTGCGAAGTTTGTACTCAAGACCCTGCCTGGCATAGATCGTCCGGCGATCTGTACAACCATTCCATCATGG
>JAASSE010000300.1 GCA_021768055.1 Gammaproteobacteria bacterium
GCAAGAACACCGAAAAAGGCAGTGAGGTCCGCTTCCAATTCAAAATTCTCAGTATAGATGCTCTTTACGCTATAGCTCGTAATGTAATACGTGATCACCATAAACACCATGGCAGTGGTAGAGTACCGTAGCAGGTCGGAAGTCCATGCAAATCGGAAGCCTTGCTGGATCTGCGTGGTCATATGATGCAGTTTATGTGCTGATGTGCGCACTGGGCGGTAGTAGGGTGACGCCCCTTTTAATTTATGTCTGAATGTGATCATGGCTAAAGCCAGCGAGAGAAATAAACACCACACTAACAATATGTTGCTCGTACCAATTACAGGTGCAAATGCTGCCAGGAATGTCCCGCCAATAATCATGCCGATTTGCTGACCGGAAAAAATAATGGGTGACAGGCGTTTTGCCTGTAGTGTATTCAGGTTCTGGCTGAGATACAGGGCACTGTGGATGAGTAAAACTTCAGAAATGATCTCATAAAAAAGAAAATATGCAGGAAACAAAAGCGGATCAGCGTCCTGTGTAATCAGCACCCAGAATATCAGCACCACGGAAGCGAGCAAAGCGAACAGAATCTTGTAGAAACGTTCAGCAGGGATGACATCGGCAAAGCTGACATAAAACAGGCTGGTGACAAAGAACACGCTGCCCTGTATCAGATACATCAGTGGTAAATAGTCAATTCCGAACCGCTTCAGGAAGAGAGAATTGGCAGTCGCGTTGCCAAGGGCCATGCCGAAGCCGACAACGATAAGAAAGGTGAGAAAATAAAAGACTGTGCCAGCTTCGTCCTCTTCAATAAGAAAAAATTGGTGCAGATATCTCACAATAATAATCAACTATACATTATCTATAAGTTTTAGAGTTACGCCGACAGTTACCGGTAAGATGGTGGTAACAATCAATTCAAATTCCAACGATGAATGTTATTTTGAAAGATTTGTCGGTGATTCTTTGACGTTCGCATAAAATTCCGTTTGTCCTTATATATAGACGCCCCTGTTTTAGTAATATTCAAGTCAGTCGTCTGAGTCCATTTACCACTCAGGTAACTTCGAAAGTTTTACCTAAAGCGATCATAATTGCATCGAAAGATACGCAGGAGGTGTTGAATCAACATGGGGATTCGCAAAAAACCGCTCTATGATAACAGACAAACAACGGAACATTAGTGTTTGTATATTGACGGCTGTATCGTTACCCGGTAATCGGAGTTAGCTGAAATAAGAGGCAGCCTGACGCCGATCCTGTCGCTGGACCATTTCTAAAAGGAAGTGCAGAAACACTACTTCATGGTCGACGCATTAAGCGCAGTGCCACAAGGTGTCTGTTTGGCCGGGAACAAATTCCGGTTTTTGCTCAGCGGCGAGTGCTGGATAATGTGCGTAATAACCGGAATAGCAAGATCAGGAAAGCACAGGACCAGGCGATAGCCGCGAGCCATAACAAACCATACTGCAACTCTGGCAGCAATGGTGTAACAAGCCGGGCCAGGGTAGCTGCGCTCACCAGCAGGGCCGCTGCACCGATGTCTTTCAGCTCATCGATTGGTTGGCGCATGCGCAGCAGTGCGGTTCGCGCCATCATGACCAGCGTCAAGGTACCGAGTGCACCGATAGTGATACCGTGCACGCTTTCAAGGACCGGGATAACACCCGTTAATTGCGCCATGCCCTTGATCATCAAACCCGGTATCAGCCACAGGTAACCCAGCGTGATTGACCAGACGGCAGGTCGCGATAATGTCAGCTGCAACTGCCATGGAATCACACGTACCAGCGTCAACACGGCTGCGCCGATGCTCAGTGCACCAGCAAGGTAAGCTACGGAAAATGCGTCGAACACCGCGGCGCCACCGGCAAGTATGGCCAGCGGAAGCTCGTAGCGTGGCTGCACCCGGTCCCTGCGTGTGATACCGCGCCGTTCAATGTGACCACCGGCAGCGGCGCGCAACGCACGGCCACCGACGAGCAGTAACAACAGCGCCACCAGGTCGACACCTGCCAGCAGGGCGGTGCTTTGCAGCCGCGGCCCCATCCAGGTGGCGCCGATCCACCAGGCAGCATCGGCACAAACCAGCGCACTGAGCAGAATCGGCAGCACGCGGTTTTCATGTCGCTTGGCCGCGCGCAGCAGTGGTGGCACGATGACGATGAAAACACTCAATGGAAAAACGAGGCCGGCAATCATGGCGGCGAAACCACTACCGAACATGACAGCGACACGGCTGATCAACCAGCCGATGACAAGACCCAATGTCAGGGCGGATGATTTTTGTGTGGCGAGAAAGCCGGCGATCACCGCAAGCGCGAAGCCGAACAGCATCTCATGGCCGTGCAGGGTGGCTGCAGCGACCTGCTGTGTACCTGTCGCCAACCACAGTGGTATGGCGATGACAGCATACAATCCAGCCAGCGGAAACAGGTATTGATAGGGTATCAACGGCCGGCCAGGGGTGGCGCTCATGATGCGCTCATCTTACTGTTGCGCAAGCTGTATTTATGCACGGTAGGTGTAACTTGCTGATATAATAGGCGACTTGGTGCCGAGAAGAGGACTTGAACCTCCACGGGGTTACCCCCACTAGCACCTGAAGCTAGCGCGTCTACCAATTCCGCCACCTCGGCATGTGCTGAATCCTGCGATTGCAGGCCGCGAACTTTACCGTGCACCCCCGGGCTTGTCAATTTGAGGCAGGCCATAACAAAATACCCAGAATAATGGTCCGTAAATCAACGAAAAAGAAGAAAAAAGC
>JAASSE010000301.1 GCA_021768055.1 Gammaproteobacteria bacterium
AAGGGCGGTACGGTGTCCGCATACATTTGCTGAAAATGATCAAGTAGCAGCTGCTTGTCTTCGCCGCGGTTTCTTAATGGCGGCATGCTGATATGCAGTATGCTCAAACGGTGATACAGGTCTGCACGAAACCTGCTGTCAGAAACTTCTTCACTGAGACGTTTGTTGGTTGCGGTGACGATACGAGCGTTTGACAGGTTGATACCGGTCTCGCCGACACGATAGAACTCACCGGTTTCAAGCACGCGTAACAGCTTGCTCTGCAACTCCAGTGGCAGCTCACCGATTTCATCCAGAAACAGAGTGCCTTTGCCGACTTCAATAAAAAAGCCCTTGTGCTCTGTATCGGCACCGGTGAAAGCCCCTTTGCGGTGACCGAACAGCTGCGCCTCGAGTAACTCCGGTGCAATCGAGGCGCAGTTAATGACCATGTAAGGCTCGTTGCGACGACAGCTGGTTTCGTGCAAGGCTTTTGCAATCATCTCCTTGCCGGTGCCCGATTCGCCTTCGATCAACACCGGGAACGGCGAGTCAGAAAACAATTGGACCTGGTTGCGTACGGCTTCCAGTGGCGTGCTGTTGCCAACAAGATTTTGTTTTACCTGGGTTTCGCGCTTTAGCTCGATCTCCTGCAGACGCTCATGATGCTGCAGGCGCGTTAACAACAGGTCCGGGTCGGCCGGTTTGGAAATGAAATCAACGGCGCCCAGTGTCAGTGCATGCTGGATGTTGACGTCATTGTCCTGGCCGGACAGTACCAGTATCTTTGCATGCGGATTTTTCATGATCAGTTCGCGGATGAGTTCAAAGCCTTCATCCGGTTTGTGCGGAAACGGCGGCAAGCCCAGGTCAACCAGCGCAATACCCGGTAGCAGACCGTGTGCAGACAGTTCTTCGTCAACCGCCTGACGGCTGTCCGCCGCGATCACCTGATAATGCTGGCTCAACATAAAGCCCAGGCTTTCAGCTATCAAGGGATCATCATCAACCAGCAGCAGGCCAGGTTTGTTTTCATTTTCAATTTTCATGGCCGGTTCAGGCATACTTCGTCCCGATTTCAGCAAATACTGTTTTCATTACCCATATATAGCAGAACACTCTATTAATAATGTGTTCTAGTGCGTATTTATGGCATTCATCTGCAGATAAATCGCTACAATTCACCCATGTTCGATATTGTGCTGTACCAGCCTGAAATCCCCCCTAATACCGGCAACATTATCCGCCTGTGCGCGAATACCGGGTGTCGCCTGCACCTGGTGGAACCCCTCGGTTTTGACCTGAATGACAAGAAATTGCGGCGTGCCGGGCTCGATTATCACGAATGGGCCCGGGTCAGCACCCATGCGGACCTGGCTTCTGCCTGCCACAGCGGCGGCACGGTGTATGCGATCTCGACCCGCGGCAGCACGCTCTACACCAGCGCCGACTTTCACCCCGGCGATACCCTCGTGTTCGGGCCCGAGACGCGGGGCCTGCCGACCAGCTACCTGGAATCACTCCCGTCAGAGCAGGTGCTGCGCATCCCGATGCGGAACCACAGCCGCAGCCTGAACCTGTCCAATGCGGTGGCGGTGGTGATGTATGAAGCCTTGCGGCAGAACGGTTTCGGGGAATAGTTGAACTAAAGCAGTTCGGCAATGGAGCGGCGCTCGAGCAACGAGCGCACCGCATCGTGCGGGTGGAAACCTTCGTACAAGACCTTGTGAACCTGCTCCATGATCGGCAACTCAACCTGATAGCGCTGTGACAGACTCACAGCTTCCAGCGAAGTCTTGATGCCTTCAATTTCCTGCCCGATTTCAGCCTCGATCTGCTGCATGCTGAATCCCCTGGCGAGTAACAGGCCGGTGCGGCGGTTGCGTGACTGGTCATCGGTGCAGGTCAGTACCAGGTCACCAAGACCGGCCAGGCCCATGAAGGTATCACGGTTACAGCCCATAGCCTCACCCAGGCGCATCAGTTCGGTCAATCCGCGGGTTATCAACGCCGCGCGCGAGTTGGCACCGAAACCCAGTCCATCTGCAATACCGGCAGCGATCGCGAGCACGTTCTTGAGGGCGCCGCCAAGTTCAACACCAGTAACATCGCGGCTGGTGTAGGCACGGAAATAGCCGGTGTGCAGGCATTCGACCCATTCTGCGGCAACCTCATCCGAGCGCGATGCAATCGTAATCGCGGTTGGCATGTCCCGCGCCACTTCCTTGGCAAAGGTTGGGCCTGAAATCACCGCAAGCTTGCTGCACTGCGGAACTTCTTCGGTAAAAATTTCGTGCAGTAACTTGCCACTACCCTGTTCCAGACCCTTGCTGGCACAGGCAATCGACATGTCATCGCGAAACAGCTGCGCATTGGCTTGCAAAAAAGAGCGGTAGGCATGACTGGGTATCACCGTTAACACCAGTAGCTCGCCTTCGAGCGCCTGGCTCAGGTCACTGTAAAGTTCGAGCTTGTCAGGAAAAGCAATATCGGGCAGGTATTTCTGGTTACAGCGCTGCTGCTGCATTTGCTTGACGTGCCTGGACGTATGCCCCCACAGACGTACATTCAGGCCAGCCCGCGCGAGGTGAATGGCCAGTGCTGTACCCCATGAACCGGCCCCCAGAACAGCAACAGATTTATGCGGGCTGTCCACTGGCGTGGCTTAGTGTGCAGTTTCTTGCGTGGGTTCGGGAGCTTGTTGCTGTTGCATCTGCTGCTGGAACAGTGCATTGAAGTTCACCGGTGCCAGCAGCAACGGCGGGAAGCCACCCT
>JAASSE010000302.1 GCA_021768055.1 Gammaproteobacteria bacterium
CCATCAACAACGGCATGACCAAGTACACCGCGGTTGACGGTACTGCGGGTCTCAAACAGGCCATTATAAACAAGTTCAAACGTGATAACGGGCTTGATTACGAAGCTGACCAGATCCTGGTCTCGGTTGGCGGCAAGCAGGCGTTCTACAACCTGGCGCAGGCACTGCTCAATCCTGGTGACGAAGTCATTATTCCGTCACCCTACTGGGTTTCGTACCCGGACATGGTACTGCTGGCCGATGCAGAACCGGTGATCATCGACGGTGGCATGGATCAGGCATTCAAGATCACTGGTGAACAGTTGCGTGGCGCCATCACTGACCGTACCCGGCTGGTCGTGATCAACAGCCCGTCGAATCCATCCGGCAAGGCATACACCAAAGCTGAACTGAAAGCGCTGGCCGATGTACTGCTCGATTATCCGGACATCCTTATCGCTACCGATGACATTTACGAGCACATCGTGTGGACCGATGAAGGCTTCAACAACATATTAAATGTATGCCCGGAACTGAAACCGCGCACGCTGGTACTGAACGGCGTATCCAAGGCCTATTCCATGACCGGCTGGCGCATCGGCTACACCGGTGGTCCGGCCGAGATCATCAAGGGCATGAAAAAAATACAGTCACAAAGTACATCCAATCCCTGCTCGATAGCGCAGGCCGCCGCACAGCAGGCACTGGATGGCGATCAGAGCTTTCTCACTGAAATGTGCAATACGTTCCAACAGCGCCATGACTACGTGCATAAGACGCTGAAAGCGATCGACGGTGTTGAATGCCTGCCCAGTGACGGTACGTTCTATATATTCCCGTCATTTCAGCGCATCATCGATCGACTGGACGGCATCGATGACGACGTCCAGCTGGCGCAAATGTTGCTGGAGAAAGCGGAAGTCGCGCTGGTGCCCGGTTCCGCGTTTGGTGCACCCGGCCATTTACGCCTGTCATTTGCCACCGACATGGGCAGCCTGGAAAAGGCGCTGGCTCGTATTGCCGCTGCGGTGGTATAGGGCTGTAACCGCCTGAGATATTGAACATTCACGGCCAAATCGGTAACATAGCCGCCTTCAAATCGAGAGCCATCAGGCTCGCTGAAACCTCAATTCCCCGATAGCTCAGTTGGTAGAGCAACGGACTGTTAATCCGTTTGTCCCTGGTTCGAGCCCAGGTCGGGGAGCCAATTTTTTCAATAAGTTACTTCCTCCCGGCACCCTCGCTAAGCAAACCTTTAATTTCCTTGCTAATCCATGTGGGGCGTTTTCCGGCTTTTGCGGCCAGTTGTACTTCAGTGTTTATCTTGCTATCACCACAATATTCTCGAATCTCCTTCGCATAAACACTGACTTGTCTAGAAGCTTCCATAGCTTGCTCTGCAGTACTATGTGGATGATGCGCCATCACGTAATCGAGCAGCCATTTATTAGCTGCCGCATCCTTACACATTTTATTTCCTCTACCTGCATTAGCGTTGTTTCCCCTACGAGGATTATTGGCTTGCTTTGATGGTTTATAAGATGTGGATGCTGGTTCATAAGCCGTGGACTGTGACTGCGCTAACACTGGCCTATTTGATTGCATAACCACAAAAACCATTACAAGAACTAACAAAACAAAGTGAAATATTTTTTTGTTTGTATGTTCTTTATTTATCGTTTCTTCAATCATCATCATCTCCTGTTGTTCCACTAACCGTGGCGTTTCAGGTATTCTGTGAAATCCGCCTTACTCAATGGCTTACTGTAATAGAATCCCTGGATGATATTGCAGTTATACTGCTTCAAAAATTCCAGTTGCTCTTCGTTTTCCACACCTTCAGCTATAACTTTCAGGCCAAGGCTCTGGGACATGGCGATAATCGCTTTGACAATCGAATTGTCCTCCTGGCTTCCGGGTACATTTGTAAGGAAAGAGCGGTCGATTTTGAGTTCGTCAATTGGAAATTTTCTCAGGTAACTGAGTGATGAGTAACCGGTACCAAAATCATCCAGCGAGAACGACACACCAAGATCAATAATATTCTTAAGTAGACTGATGTGGCTTTCAACATCGCCCATCAACATACTCTCGGTTAACTCCAGAACCAGGTTCTGCGGACTGAGCTCACTGTTCTTCAATGCAGATATTATCGATTTTTTCAGGCTTATTTCATTTAATTGCTGCGCTGAAACGTTTACCGAAACCTTGAGCTTGTCATAACCTGATTTAACCCATTCAGTCGTATCTTTACAGGCCTGATGCAGCACCCATTCACCGATAGGGACAATAAGTCCCAATTCTTCAGCCGCTGGTATGAACTCGCCCGGGGAAACAAAACCTTGTTCAGGCTGGCTCCAGCGTATCAAAGCCTCCATGCCAACAAGCTTATTGGTTTCTGAATTGATTTTAGGTTGGTAGTACAGTTCAAATTCGTTGTTATCCAGTGCTTTTCTGAGGTTCGATTCCATTGTAATGAGAACCCTCGCATGGACATTCATCTCACTTGAAAAGAACTGATAGTTGTCTGAGCCCTGTTTGCTGGCAAAATCTTTCGCCGAGCTAGCGTGCTTGATGAGTGTTTCTACTTCCTCGCCGTCCATGGGGCAAACAGAAATACCAATACTGGCAGTTATGAATATTTCATGCTCGTCTACAATAATTGGCTTCTTGATTTCATTGAGGATCCGTTTGCTGACAAGAGCCGCGTTCTCTACACTGTTAACACCAAATAGTATGATCGAGAAATCATTACCACCAACACGGGCAAGCC
>JAASSE010000303.1 GCA_021768055.1 Gammaproteobacteria bacterium
CACATGCCGCTGCCGGATAACCACAGCAGCGCGAGGGCAGCGGCGTCCATCAGGTAAACGCCGAAATCACCAAGGATACGTCCACTGTGCAGGTCCAGTAAGACGCGTTCCAGTGTCAGGCCGCGGCCGCGATATGAATCCAGCAGTACCGCCATTTTGCTTTCACTGAGTCGGGTCTGCTTCGCCCAGCTGATACCTTCGTTGATGATCACGTCCCAGTCGAGTATGTGTTCGTCGGCGATGTAATACAGCGGTTCACTGGTTTCTATCACGGGGCGTTTATATTTGATGCCGATGCGCTGTATGTCAGTAAAACTGTGGCCGGTCGGCATGCGCTCCACCAGTTCACCATCGTGGGTTAACAGGATCAACTCGGTATCGAATGCCAGTACGATCAGCTGCTCGGCCCAGACAGCGCCATGAAATGATTGTGTGGTCGTGGTGACAGGATAGGAGTTAAAGAAAACATGACCATCAAGTACCGAAATCGTGTGGCTACCGGTTTTGTAGCTGTTTATTTCGCCTTCCGGTTCAATGCCATACCAGCCCAGCAGCAGGGGCGAATCGACATAGCTCTCATCGAGCTGCAGTTGTTCAGTGTGGTTTAACAGGATGCCGGTGACTGCCAGTATCACAACCAGTATTGCGGCAACCAGGCCGGTGCGCCGATGCCACAGAAATACGGGAAATTTTCTGGGCTTGCGGCCGGTCATTTCGGATCCTGTTGCGTAACGGTCTGATCCAGCAATAATGCGATACGCGCCAGCTTTGTGATCGCTCGCACGGACAGGGTTGCCCCTGAAATGTTGTCAATGGTCTGATCAAGCCGGGTATCGCTTTTAAGTCCCGCATTGATGAACTGGTCGGTGAAAAAAGTGTGGCGCACTTCCCAGCCGCGGCTTTCACGAAAGATTAAAACGCGAACGCGTTCGATCCTGCCGTCCTTGATAACGATGCCGGTGGTAATGGGTTTGTCCTTGCCGATTTCGTCCAGTATCCACGCAGTTGTATTGCCCTGTCGCCAGTAGCGAACACGCAGACCCTGGTAGGCGTGATCGAGAATATCTGCAATGGTGTTTTTAAGGTCCTTGTTCAACCACAGTACCTCTGCTTTTGGGACGTTGTCGCCAAACACTTCGGCGATGAAGGCATCAGGTTCCTGGTATACGCCGCCGGCGTGCAAGGTTTTGAAAACAAACAGGAAAACAAGAGGGACCAGGCGAGACATAGCGGCGTATTCTAGCATGCGTAAAAAAGGGGCCCGCAGACATGCTTTGGGCCCCACTGCAATTGCAAGCAACATGAGTTGGTGTTGATTGCTAAACCGGTTAGAACTGGTAACCAATGCCAAGGTTGAAACCGTCCAGTTCGCCAGAGGATTTGGCATCACCATGCGACTGGGATTGCACGTCGAACTTGATCACCACGTCCTCGTGCGGCCAGTAGTTAACGCCGACGTCGGTCTGCGTCTGCTCAGTATCACCAATGCCGCCGTTGTCCCACACGTTGTAGCGGGCGAACACGCCGAGCTTGGGTATCGGCTTCCATGAGCCCTCCACATAGTAACCGTCCTGGCTGTCCTTGGCCTGGTCAGATGCTGAGGCGGCGCTGCTGACATCGATGTCCCAGTTGCCGTAGAGTGCGCGCAGCTGGAAGTCGCTGATGTTGTAGATCGCATGTGCTGACAGCAGGGTGCCTGCACCGATGTTGGGATCAGCGCTCTGCGTCATGTCGGTCTGGTAGTTCACGGTGCCGGCGAGCTCAAGACCCGGAACACCGGTGTACTTGAGGCGGCCGGTGTAGGCGAGGTCACTGGCCTTGGCCTTGGCGACTTTCTGGCGGCCGCCGCGAATACTGGTGCCACCGTCGAGGCCGGACGTGATCGCGAGGTCATAGCTGACAGCGGAGTCGCCGATACGGCCGGTCAGCGCGGCACCGCCTTCCCACCAGGTGGTCGGGATGATGTTCTTTTCAATCGGGTTGCGCTCGACGCCATAGAAAGTGGGCGGCTCGTGGGTTTCGTTGAGGATGCCGACCGGCATCAGGAACAAGCCACCCTTGGCTTCCATGTTGTCTGTCAGGTCGAACTCGACATAGGCCTGCTCGAGCTCGACTTCACCTGGGCCGGATCCATCATCCGTATCTACGACAAGCGCATGTTCCAGTTCGACTTCCGAGAAAAAGCGGATGCTATCGGTAAAGTCATAACCGAATTCAAGCACAAAGCGGTGAAAATCGAGCACTTCTTTCTTGGCGCCACTAGGATCTTCAAGGTTGTTGTAATGCAGTTCGCCGTAACCGCCGATGTGTACCTTGCTGGCACCTGCCTTATCGCCGGCAGATGACTCAACGGCATCGGCAAGCTGGTTGAGCTGGTCCTGCAAGGTCTTGAATTCTTCATCGGTGACAGCCGAAGCAGCCGAGGATAAACCCATTGCCGTAGCCAGCGCCAGAGAGGAGAGTAGGGGTTTCGGGTGAATCATTGTGTACTCCAAAATATAAGAAAAGACTTAAATTAGGAGCGCATTATACAGTTCTTAAATGCAAATGCAAACGATTCTCATCCTTATTTGTTAATTATTGACGAATTAACCGCAGGTAATTGATCTGTATCTGAATTATACGAGGTGTGATTTATTTGTAAACACCGGAATCCGGGTTGTATGTGCCGAATACCCGTATTTTTTTCTGGTTGAGTTCTACACAGGACCTTGTTCCTCACCACCCGTTTCTCCTTCCTGG
>JAASSE010000304.1 GCA_021768055.1 Gammaproteobacteria bacterium
CCATGCGCCAGCCGTACTTCGCCACGCCAAAGCACCGGATGGTTCGCCGCTGGTAAAGGGGAGGTCTGTGACTGGTTTTAGCAACAGCGAGGAAGAGGCCGTCCAGCTTTCAGGAGTAGTGCCTTTCCTGCTTGAAGAGGAGTTAAAAGCGAAAGGAGCAAATTACTCAAAGGCGGATGACTGGCATCCCAATGTTATTACTGACGGCAACCTGATAACAGGTCAAAACCCGGCGTCATCAGAATCAGTAGCGAAGGCAGTGCTGGAGAAACTTAAACAATAATCGCCTAACAAGATCAATGGGGTCAGACCCGATTGATCTGACGGAGGAAATAAAATTATTTGGAATCTGAATAACACTCATGAGCAGTGACATATAATTTTTACTCTGACCCCAAACATATAACACAAAGTATACATGCAATGAGAACCGTTTCCTGTCTTATAGGTAAGCTCATGCCCCTTATCGTGGGCATTATCTTTACTTTGCAAGCAAACTGCTCATATGCGGCAGAGTATTTTATTGGAGTCTCTGCGAAATGGGGTCGTCTTAAAGGAGAGGAGGAGGCAACAGGCTTTGATGTGGCAGAAATGACTAGCGATACAGACCTGGGGCTTGTATTGTCCGTAAAATCAAAGGACAGCTATTTTAAAAACAGTTCATTTGGTTATTTTATAGAACTCGGTATGAGCTCATATAAAATTGACAAAGATGTGTCGCCAGGACCAGCGGGGGACAACACAGGACTTGAGGGACAGTATTTGTACTTAACGCCCACTGCTTTTTACGATTTTTTCAAAAATAATCCTGACGATTGGTCATTCAAAATAGGCGTGGGATTTGGCATGGGATACATATCAGCAGATGGCATTGTTAAGCTTGAAGGTCCGGTAGTATCTCTTAAGCCCATTGATGGTAAAGGTTTTGATACATCAATTGGCATACTAGTAGAGTACACGTATAAGAACTGGGTATTTCAAGCCAAAGAATATGCTCCCAGTGCCACAATTAACGGCGTTGATTTTAAAATCGAGTTACCGACATTTATTGTGGGTTACAGGTTCGAATTCTAAAGATAGAGAGCAAAATATCTAATCAGAGGATCAAACCCGATTGAATTCCGGGAACGCTATACCTATCTATAACTCATCGTAACTTCCGTGCTGTCTTAAATTACCGGCTTTTAACTAATTCGTTCGGGCGTAGAAATATTTGGGGTCAGAGTAAAAACTCTTGAACAGAATTTAGGGATTAACGGAATCAAACTCGATCGATTACTTTTTAATTAGCACATTAAGCGTGCCGTCGATGACATTTTCCGGCAGCATTTTCTGGCCGTGCTCGTACATGTAATCGATAAACGTACTGGCAACAACTGACAATCGCTTTCCTCTGGGGTGACCGATATACCATTGCCATGAGATCGGTAAGCCCTTGACGTCCAGGATCGTTAACTCGTTCATATCTCCGCTGGTCAAAGTGTGCAGCGATAATACGGCGATACCGAGACCACCGGTGATACCCTGCTTGATCGATTCATTATTACCGAGTTCCATCCTGACATTGAGCGGGACGCCGGCTTCGCTGAATTTTTCTTCCACCGCGATGCGTGTTCCCGAGCCGCGTTCACGCACGATGAAATGCTCGTCAGCGAGCTCGGTGATGGAAATAGCTTTCTTGTGTGCCAGCCGGTGGTCGACGGGCGCAACGACAACCATCGGGTTGGCCAGGTAGGGATGAAACTCGAGGTCACTGGACTTGGGCGGCTTGCCGATCAGGTAGAGGTCGTCGAGGTTCTTGCTCATGCGTTCGAGTATATGGGTGCGGTTGGTTACCTCGAGCGCGACACTGATGCCGGGATAGTCCTGGCAGAACTGACCAAGCAGGCGCGGCGCAAAATAGTTTGCCGTACTGACGACCGCCAACCTGAGATGACCTGTGTGGAGGCCTTTCTGGTCATCGATCTGCATTTCCAGCCGGTCTAGAGTACCGAGGATATCGCGCGCGGACTGATACAGCGCGGCACCGGCCTCGGTCAGGGAGATTTTCTTGCCGACCTGTTCAGTCAGCGGCAATCCGATGTCGTCTTCCAGTTTCTTGATCTGCATCGATACGGTTGGTTGTGACAGATAGAGCTCTTCAGCCGCACGCGTATAACTCAGCAGACGTGCGACTGACTCGAAAACCTGCAGCTGGCGCAGGCTGATACGACGGGCAAGGCGGCCTATAGTGTGTTTATCCATAGATGTTATTCTATGGATTAAATTAATAATATCAATTATTATTTATATTAATTATCCCTATACTCGTAATACCTGAGTAATTTACTAAGGAATTATCCGGCTTCCATGATTTGGCCGATATGCCTGGTAGAGCTCGAGGACCAATAAATGCAAATTCATTATCAATGAGGAGGTATTACGATGCCAGACAAATGGTTACAGGTTAAAGGGGACCCGTCAGTTCGGGCGTTTCTGTTTCAGCAATGTCGTGTCGAGAGCCTTTTCGATGAGCATATCGATCGCATTCACAAAATCGTCTTCGAGTTGCTTACGCGCAAGGGTGCGTTCCATGTGAAAGTACATTATTCCTCAGGCCAGCTCACCTGCTGGTTTGCCGATGACGCCTATCGCTACCGCGTGTTTCTGAAGGAAGAGGTGCTGGAACCTGATTTCCTGAATCAGTTCAGGGACTGCACGATCGATCACCTGCAGCCATTGATTGCAGAAGAGAGCGTGC
>JAASSE010000066.1 GCA_021768055.1 Gammaproteobacteria bacterium
ATCAATGCAGGATACAGTGTTATCGTGGATGCAGCATTTTTAAAACATGAACAACGCGAACCGTTTCAATCTGTTGCCAGGCGTTTACGTGTTCCTTTTATTATCCTGGAAACAACGGCGCCGGCCGAGGTGCTGCGGCAGCGTATCGTAGCACGGCAGCGCGATGTCTCCGATGCTGGGCTTGCCGTGCTCGAGCATCAGCTTTCAAACTGGCAGCCACTGCATGAAGACGAAACAGACGCTGCGATTTCTGTTGACAGCTCAGGGGCGCTGAACATTGATGCGCTGATAGATAAGGTCAACACAAATTAATAAACAGGAAAAGATTTACCGCAGAAACGCAGAGGACGCAAAGTTTTTAGTCCGCAAATAACGCAAATGAACGCGAATTGTGAGTGAAAAACTTGAGCGAAGTCTAAGTCCTCATTTCTTGATGAATCTTTTGGCCAAATAATAAGATGTAGTGATTCAGATTTAATCTGGCAAATTATGAAAATCGTTCAGAGTTTGCCTGACAGCCTGAAGTTGATGAATGGCTGATACTACCCAGATCACAGTCATTCATAATGATAAGACGACCGGTTGAGCTGACAACTCATAGCGGACGTTCATTAAATACACCTAAAATGTCTGACTATAATGGCGGTTTCAACCCTTACTATTGATGCTTTTATATACTTGGTTGACTCAAGTCAATGTGTTCTATGGTTATCAGGCTTAATCTGATAATTTTTAGCGATAATATAAAGAAATTAGCAATTAGGAGTCTCAAATGAGAACCATCACTTCGATAGTCTGTCTAGCACTGATTGCATCTTTGTTCTCCGGCGTCACATTGGCTAGAGATCGAGCAGGAACGATTGAAAGGGGGAAAACCTCGTACTTGATCTTTTGTTCAAACTGCCATGGTCAGGACGCCACTGGTAATGGTCCGGTAGCTCAACTGCTGACGATACCCTCTACTGACCTCACCCTTCTCAAGCGGAAAGGAGAGGAATTTCCTTATAACGAGGTTTCTTCTGCCATTGATGGTCGTAAAGACGTCAAAGCTCATGGCTATAAGCAAATGCCGATTTGGGGTGTCGCCTTTGGTAGAAAGAGAGCTCCTATAATCAATGAGATAATCCTTTATTTGGAGACCCTGCAAAAGAATCCCTAAATTCGCGTTCTTTGCGTTTTTCGCGGACAAGTTTTAGCGGTTCCAGAAGCGCAATAAAAAAGGGTGCCAGAAGGCACCCTTTTTGTTTAACGGAGTCTCCTGCCGTTTTTACTTGAACACATCCGAGGTGATGTTGTTGAACCAGCTGTACGCGTATTGCTGTTCGCGCTCACGCATTACTGGATCAAATTTGCCCGGTGTTAATCCACCAGAGCCTTTCACCTTGATGATCTTGCCTGCGCCTTCATCATACGCATAAACCATGGCGACAGAGATACCGTCACCCGGTGCTATGATGCTGTAGCAGGTATTTACATACGAAGGTGTGGGTGCACCTTCACCCTGTAGCAAGGCAACTACTGCAGCGGCACAGACCTTGGCTTCAGAGTTGGCCGCATAACCGGACTTGGGCAGGGGCTTGGCAATACATGCATCACCAACCACGTGGATGTTCTTGTGGATGGTCGATTCAAAGGTCTTGCCATTGATGGGGCACCAGCCCTTGTCGTTGGTCAGGCCGGCAGTAAATGCGATTTTGCCTGCCTTTTGTGCCGGGATGATGTTGACCACGTCACCCTTGAATTTACCGGCTTTAGCGGTAAGGGTTTTCGATCTGGCATCGTAGGATGACACAGTACCGCCAGCTTCACTGTTGATCCACTTGATCATACCGGGGCCAGTCGGGTTGTCCGGATTATAACCATAGTGTTTCTTCCAGCCGGCCTTGAACAAGCCAAACTTGGAGAATTTCTTCTTCGGATCCAGGATAAGAATGCTGGACTTGGGCTTGTTGTTCTGGAAGTAGTGCGCTATCTGGGCGACACGTTCATATGGTCCTGGCGGGCAGCGGAATGGGTTAGGTGGAGGAGCGATGACGAAAGTACCGCCGTCTCTCATACCTTCCAGCTGCTTGCGCAAGGTGGCTGTCTGAGGACCTGCTTTCCATGCATGCGGTGTGCCTTCGGCAACCTTTGCATCGTAACCACCAATGGTTTCCCATTTAAAGTCGATGCCCGGTGCAACAATACAGCGGTCATATTTGAAACTATCGCCGCCGGCTGTTTTTACAACACGCTTGTTTGCATCGATACCGGTCACCGTGTCGTGCACAACATTAACACCGTGTTTACCCAGGCCGCTGTATCCGAACTTGATGGAGTCCAGGGTGCGTTCGCCGCTGAGCACTTCGTTGCTCATGAAGCAGGTGTAGTAGTCCTTGTTGGCTTCGATTACCGTAACATCGATGGATGAATCCATCATACGGATATATTTTGCAGCTGTTGCACCGGCAATACCGCCGCCAACAACGACGACTTTCTTGCTGGCGCCGCCAATGACGAAGCCGCCATAGGTTGCGCTGGCTCCTGCAATTGCAGTTGCTATGCCAGCCTTTAGAAATTTTCTACGTGTAAAATCACTCATGTCATGTCTCCTTATTGCTGGCTGGCATAATATTCAATGAGGTCTGCAACGCCAGCATCACCCTTGGCTTTTTGCAGATTCTTCATTTTCTTCTTCATCTTCTTACCCATGCTACGCTTGCCGTCTTTCAGGTCGGCAAATGTGTAGTTGAGGTAAGGCTTCCACTGACCACCCAGTACACCGGAGTCATCATCCTTGTCCGTCGAAATACCTGTATCACCATGACAGTTTTTACAGTATTTCTTATGCAGCTTGGCGCCTCTTTTTGCCGCAGCGGCATCGTACTTCTGCATTGCCTTTACATATTTCTTACCAGCGAAGAATTCAGACATGGCCTCGATTTCAGCATCGGTGTAGCCTTTGGCAATGCGGGTCATGATGGTCGCATTGCGTTCGCCTGCCTTGAATTCCTCCATGGCTTCGACCATGTAGTCGTAATCGATACCCGCAATTGTCGGGGCCGCAGGGCCATTGCTGACGCCATTAGTGCCATGACAACCTGCACAGGTATTTCCGAGCATGGCACCGCTGGCGCCGCCGGCATGTGATGCCGCGGAAAATACCAGGCTGCATGTTATCAATGCAGCTTGTAACACTCTGGTTTTTTTCATACATCCTCCTATTGGACTCTCATTGTGTTGGTTGTTGTTAAAGTTTACTCCAGCAAGATCAGAGCGCTGTCTGATACCCGCATTCTTCTTGATTGTCATTAAGATCAATCAAACCGGATAGCCAGTGCATTGACCGGACATGCATGTATACACATGCCGCAGCCGGTGCATAGACTATCGTCCAGAACCGGCCTGCGCCGTTCGTCCATTATTAATGCCCTGGCATCACATTTACCAATGCACGACATGCAAAACACGTCGTTCCATGCAAGGCAGGTTTCCCTGGCAACTTCCAGGTCACCGATGCGAGCTGATTCCCTGCTGTAACTTTCAATCGAGGGACAGGCTTTCGCGCAATCACCACAGATTGTACAGCCCGTGGCAGAAAAATCCAGACAGGGTCTACCGGCAAGGGCATGGTCATCCGGATGTATCCGGATAATGCCCTGTGGGCAGGATGCAACACACTCCTGCTCACAGCTACCACAGGCTTCCATCACCTCATGATGCCAGGGTGGTGGAGGCCCCAACGGCTTCTGGCGCCGTTCGATACTGTCACGACCTTCCCTGGTCAGAAACGAACCCGTCAATAGTCCTCTTCTGCCTATGTCCATTTGTTCTCTCATCAGCCTCTGCTCGAGGCTGTTAAATATACGGACTTATCAGAACGTGTTTTCGACCAATGGCTTGGCATCGGAAGCCGGCGCATGACATTGTGAACAGGTGTACATTGAACCCGACACCTCATTCTTGTCACCCGTGCCTGCAAAACCGCCGTAGTGGCTGCTAGACATCGCCAGCTTTTCGCCTTTGACATAGTCTCTGCCCCTGATCTTGGGCTTGTCATGGCATTCCATACACTCATTTGTATCCATGGTAATGGGCAGATATTCCTCTACGGTATGCGGTACCAGCGGTGGTGCGTCATGATACGACCTTGAAATGAGGTCGCTCTTGCCAGCTTCTTCCATCGGGTAATCATACATCTTCGGGGATGGATCACTGAATACGCCGTCCGCGCCGATACCTACATCGGACTCGTGAACCGCAGCTGTTTGACAACCGACAAAGCCGACTGCAGTCAGTACAGTGCTCATTAATAGGATTTTCATTTTCATGCTGCTCTCCTATGATGGGATTCAAGGTTTTGGGATGATTCATTGCTTGTGCTGTTAAATTTGCGCAAACCGAAACTCAAAGTATTTTCCGGGCATACGGTGATACATCGCCCGCAGTTGGTGCATTCTCCGGAAGCAATCATGCCTGCTTCCGTCGCTTTTTTCAGATTCAGTACCTGTGGTTCGGGACAAACGCGCGCGCATTCACCGCAATGCGTACAGGTTGGTGTGTCAAACAGAATCCTGAGCGGCGATACTTTGCCAACCAGCCCGTAAAATGCACCCAGTGGGCACAAATGACCACACCAACCATCGCGCAATACAAACAGGTCGAAAATAAATACGCCGAGCACTGCCATCCAGCCCATGCCGATGCCAAAAATCAGTTCACGATGAAACATGCTGATCGGGCTGACCCATTCAAAGGCCGCAACACCGGTGAGAGCGGAGAGGATCAGACTTAAAACCAGTACCGTATAACGTACATTACGACTCAGCACAAAACGGTCTTTTATCGGCAGTCTACGTCTCAGCCAGGAAGACAGGTCTGTCACCATATTGACCGGACACACCCATGAACACCAGACACGTCCGCCAATCAGGAGGTACAGTAGCAGGATGATGCCTGCGCCTATAATGACTTCGGTTTCCAGCACGTGCCGGGTCAGAAAGATTTGCAGCACTGCAAAGGGATCAGCCAGCGGTATCGTCCCCAGCAGTGTTGATGAACTGAGGTTACCCATTAATACGGGTTCGCCGGCCACCGTCCAGCCCCAGTGGGCAGTACCAAAAAATAGCAACAGAGTGGTCAGCTGTACAATGCGCCGGTAGATAATGAAGCGCCACACCTTTAACTTGCCTGTCAGTGTCGACGGCATCACGAACGGCCTTACGGGTTTGCCGTTGGGTCCAAGCCTGACTGTGGTGTTATCAGTAGCCATCACAGGTCACCCTGGTTCAGGTAGTCAAGACCGGTTGCCGGTACCGACTTCTCATCTTTGCGCTGCTGTGGCGTGAACTCCTGAGTAATGGGCGTATCGATTGTCCAGCCGAGGCGGTAGTGTTCTCCGATTTTGCCCTGTACCAGCTCCGGCTGTACCACGCGTATCGCAGCTTCTTCGGTAGGGCAGGCCTTTTCGCAAACGCCGCAGCCGGTACAGTAATCGCTGTGCACCAGCGGTACGAACATAGCATGCTTGCTGATCTTGCGCGGGTGATGTTCGATGGTGATGGCCTTGTTTTGCACCGGGCATTCGCGATGGCAAATCTCGCAACGCAGGCCCAGCCACGACAGGCAGTTCTCGATATCAATCACGGCCAGGCCCATGCTTGCTTCTTCGATGTCTTCCAGCGAGTGGTCCAGTGCCCCGGTCGGGCAGGCCTTCACGCAAGGAATGTCTTCGCACATGTAGCAGGGTACTTCGCGGGGAATGAAATAGGGTGTACCGATGGTAACCGTATCGCCAGCAGGTGCAAGCTTGAGTGTATCGTAAGGACAGTCGCGCACACACTGACCGCACTTGATGCACTTGGCAGTAAAGTCTGACTCTTCATGCGCACCGGGTGGGCGAATCGCATGCGGTGCTGCATATGCCTGTTGTTTTAACAGGTAAGACCAGACGAGCCCGCCGCTTGCCGCCAGTGCAACACCCTGTACTGACTTTGTCAGAAATTCCCGTCGCGATGACCTGGTTGTCATGATTCAGATACCTCTATAGAAACCGGGGCACGTGTATGTTCATACCCCGGTTTCCACTTTGATCAGGCCTTATAGACCTTGACCGCAGCCTTCTTGAAGTCTTGTTCCTTGGACATCGGGCAGGTCACATCCAGACATACCTTGTTGATCATCACGGATTCGTCGAAGAACGGCACGAACGTGTAACCTTTCGGTGGCCGGTTACGACCTTCGGTTTCGAGGATCGCCTTGACCTTGCCGCGGCGTGACTCGATCCAGACAACATCGTTGCGTTTCAGGCCACGCTTGTCAGCATCATCCGGATTCATGAACACCTGTGCATTGGGTACGGCGCGATGCAGTTC
>JAASSE010000305.1 GCA_021768055.1 Gammaproteobacteria bacterium
GATGTATGCCGCCGCTGTTTCGCGTCACTGTTCACCGATCGCGCAATCCACTACCGTATCGACAACGGCTTCGATCACTTCAAGGTAGCCCTGTCTATCGGCATCCAGAAGATGGTGCGTTCCGACCTCGACGCCAGCGGCGTGATGTTTACCCTCGACACCGAGACCGGCTTTCGCGATGTTGTGTTTATCACAGCCGCCTGGGGCCTGGGTGAAAACGTGGTTCAGGGTGCGGTCGAACCCGACGAATTCTATGTGCATAAGCCAACTTTCGAGCAAGGCCATCGCGCGGTGCTGCGCCGCAACGTCGGCAGCAAGAAGATCAAGATGATCTATGCCACCGGCGGTTCCAAGGACACGACGCGTAACGTGCCAGTGTCCCAGCTCGACCGGCAGCGCTTCTGTCTCAGTGACAAGGATGTGCTCACGCTGGCCGATTACGCCATCAAGGTGGAGAAGCACTACAGCCAAAAAGCCGGTGTCGACCGGCCCATGGACATGGAATGGGCCAAGGACGGTCTCGACGGCCACCTCTACATGGTGCAGGCGCGGCCGGAGACGGTTGAATCGCAGAAACAGGGCAATATCCTGCGCCAGTATCATCTCAAGGGCGACGGCGAAGTCCTGACAGCAGGCTATGCCGTCGGCACCAAGATTGCGATCGGCCGCGCCCGCTATATCCGTGACATCGCCCACCTGCATGAATTCAGGCCCGGGGAAGTACTGGTCGCCGACACCACTACACCCGACTGGGAGCCGGTGATGAAAACCGCGGCCGCGATCGTAACCAACCGCGGTGGCCGTACCTGCCACGCCGCGATCATCGCACGCGAACTTGGCGTGCCAGCGGTAGTCGGCTGTGACTCCGCGACCAGCACGGTTCCGGAAGGCGACACCGTGACCGTGTCCTGTGCCACCGGTGATGAAGGTCGCGTGTTCAGTGGTGAACTCAAGTATGAAGTCACCGAGACCGACCTTTCAGGACTGGCAACACCGCGCACCAAGATCATGCTCAACCTCGGCAACCCGGACCTCGCATTCGCCAATGCGAGCCTGCCCAGCGAGGGTGTCGGCCTGGCACGGCTGGAATTCATTATCAATGAATACATCAAGGCCCACCCGATGGCCTTGCTGTATCCGGAAAAAGTCAAGGATCTCGATACGCGTAGTGCGCTGGAGACCCTGTATTCCGGCTATGCTGACGGCGCCGAGTACTTTATCCGCAAGCTCGCCGAAGGTGTCGGTACCATCGCGGCCGCGTTCTGGCCCAAGCCGGTGGTGGTGCGCATGTCCGACTTCAAGACCAATGAATACGCCACCCTGCTCGGCGGCGCCGACTTCGAGCCCAAAGAAGAGAACCCGATGATCGGTTTCCGTGGCGCTTCGCGCTATATCCATCCCAGCTATGCGCAGGGTTTTGGCCTCGAGTGCGCCGCGATGAAACGCGTTCGTGAAAAAATGGGACTGACCAACGTGAAGCTGATGATCCCGTTCTGCCGCCGCATCGATGAAGCCGAGAAAGTGCTGGATGTGATGGCACAAAACGGCCTGGTGCGTGGTGAAAACGGCCTCGAGATCTACGTGATGTGCGAGGTCCCGAACAACGTGATCCTGATCGACGAATTCGCGAAACTGTTCGACGGCTTCTCCATCGGCTCCAACGACCTGACCCAGTTAACACTCGGCGTCGACCGGGACTCGGAAATCGTATCATTCGATTTCGACGAGCGTGATGCCGGTGTGAAGCAGATGATCAAGCTGGCGGTCCAGGGTGCGCAACGCAATAACTGCCATTCCGGCTTGTGCGGTCAGGCGCCTTCGGACTACCCGGAGATGGCCGAGTACCTGGTCGAGCTCGGTATCGAATCCATGAGCCTGAACCCGGACACGGTGCTCACCACCACGCAGCACGTGCTCGAAGTCGAGGCACGCCTGGATAAAGCGAACAAGGCCGCCGCTTCTTGATGCCGGCCCCACGTATTACTGGAGGATATATAAATGACTGATATCGAAGCACTGCTCGGCGACGAAGCGGAAAGCCTGCTGACTTACGAGGCCACGGCGATTCCGAAACAGAACCTGCACCTGCCTGGCCCCGACTTTGTCGAACGCGTGATGATGAACAGTGACCGCTCCCCTGCAGTATTGCGAAACTGGCAGTCGATTACCGGTCATGGCCGTCTTGCCGGTACCGGTTATGTATCGTTTCTGCCGGTTGATCAGGGTGTCGAGCACAGCGGCGGCGCATCGTTTGCGCCCAACCCAGCGTTCTTCGATCCCGAGACCATCTGCGAACTCGCGGTCGAGGCCGGCTGCAATGGTGTGGCTTCGACACTGGGTGTACTCGGCAGCGTCGCGCGCAAGTACGCACACAAGGTACCGTTCATCGTCAAGATCAACCACAATGAACTGCTGACCTATCCCAATATCTACGACCAGACGCTGTTCGCCAGTGTCGACCAGGCGTTTGACATGGGTGCGGTCGCAGTCGGTGCGACCGTGTATTTCGGTTCACTTGAATCACGCCGCCAGATCGAGGAGATCAGCGAGGCCTTTGCCCATGCGCACGAACTTGGCATGGTCACGATACTGTGGGCCTATTTGCGCAACAGCGCGTTCAAGAAGGATGATGTTGACTACCATGCTTCGGCCGACCTCAGCGGCCAGGCCAACCACCTTGCCGCGACCATTGGCGCTGATATCAGCAAGCAGAAACAGGCGGTCAAC
>JAASSE010000306.1 GCA_021768055.1 Gammaproteobacteria bacterium
GGCACTGTAGTTTCTATCCTGTTGCTCAGTTCCGATGACATTCGCCGCATAGGTGAGATCCCGACCGGCCTACCAGCACTACAGATACCCGTATTCAGTACCGAGCAGTGGCAGATTATGCTGCTCGATGCAATCGTGTTGGGTATGCTGGGCTGCATCGATGCACTACTGACTTCGGTCATTGCAGACAGTCTCACGCACAAACAGCACAACTCCAACAAGGAACTCATTGGCCAGGGCATCGGCAACATGATGTCGGGTCTGTTCGGCGGCCTTCCAGGTGCAGGCGCCACCATGGGTACCGTGGTTAACATACAGAGCGGCGCCCGCACGGCGCTCGCCGGCCTGGTGCGCGCAGGCATACTGCTGATCATCGTGTTGTGGGCCGCTGGGCTCACCGCATCGATACCACTTGCGGTGCTGGCAGGCATCGCTCTGAAAGTCGGTATTGATATCATTGACTGGCGCTTTCTCAAGCGTGCACACATCCTGTCTGTGAAGGGCGCGGTCATTACCTACGGGGTTATTGCACTCACTGTCTTTGTCGACCTGATTGCCGCCGTTGGTATCGGCCTGTTCGTAGCCAACGTAATGACTATAACCCGTCTGTCCGAGCTGCAGGAAAACGATGTGAAGGCGGTAATCCATCCCGACGTTGCTGGACTCGAGCTAACGGGCTATGAGCGTGACCTGTTGGAATCTGCAAACGGCAAGGTTGTACTGTTGCACCTGAGCGGCACCATGATATTCGGGGTTTCGCGCGCGATTACGCGCAAGAATTCCAACCTTGAAAATTGCCGCGCACTCATCATCGATATCAGCGATGTCGTACACCTCGGGGTATCCTCTGCCCTGGCACTGGAAGAAGCAATGCTCGATATGCTGCGTGCCGGTCGGCGTGTATTTATCGTCGGTGCACACGGTCAGCCACGCGAACGCCTGGAAAAACTCGGCATTCTGCAGCAACTGCCTACCGAGAACATTACTGATAAGCGTACTGTTGCTCTGGAACGCGCTATTTATGGCAGCGATGAAATTATCGCGTATGAATCGCCTACCAAATCCGGGGTCAGTGAAAACCGCCGTGGCGCGCAGGGACGGCACGCATCAGCGACAAATATTTATTGAACGGTCCAGCATGAACAGCCTGTGTATAAACGTTAAGCAATGGCTTGCAATTAAGGTCCGAATGACAACAACACCATCGAAGAAAACGGTTACAGGAGGATAACTTCCATGCCATCTCCAGTGCGGACAGAGCAATCATGTATCGACATGCCTAATCTTAATCAGCTCAGATCGATCATCGAAAACAACCTTACACACGACTGGATACTGCGCGTGGAACATACCAGTGAGGTCATGCCGAACTCTAACTCCTGGCAGCAATGGGGCGAGGCTTCGTTTGCCATCCGCGAGGCTACACCGGTAATGAAAAATATTACGGCATGCCGAGACCGGTATCCAATGCACAATATCCGCCTGCACGCAGAAAAACTCAACCCACGCACGCGAATGCTGTTCTGCGTTTACCGCAAGCCGGAATCCGTGCCGCTTACACTTGTGCCGCAGGAGACAGCAACGAAAACACCCGGCGTCCCACTACAATCAGCGGTAACCAATGGCATCGGAATGATTCGCAGCAACCTGTGGCGCATAGCTGCCGTGGGAGGTATGCTGCTGGCATCATTACTTTTGCTTGAAGAAGCAATGATCTGAAGGTGATGTTCCTGCACGTTTATGATCATCTATCATCAGATCTCAATCTTGACTTCTTCAGTGCTGTCCATCAGCTGGATTGCATTATCGAGATCAACCTGCTCGGGATTCTCAATGTTCTGCTGCCGTAAAAGCTGTACCAGCTCTTGCTGTTCAAGCGTGTAGTAATAGCCATCCCTGTCCTGCACATAAGCAGCCCACGGGACGAACTTGGTCAAGGGAAAAAGCTGGTTGCTTTCAGGTGATATATCAATATTCAGCCCAGCAATGAACAACACTTTCTTGCCCTTGTAGCCTTGTTCCTTAACTATGGTACGGAATGTGCGGTCAAACTCGATCTGGGTATTGATTTGTGCTGCCGTCAATGCGGGCCATTTTGATGTGACGATTTGCGGCATGTAGCTGATCATGTTGTGTTCGAGATGATGAGCCCCTTCTTCGAGAGGTGGTATATCCCGCTTGTAATAAAACATATCACTCTTCAAGTTATTCCCGATAGCCTGCGGTGCAACGCCATTGAAAGAGGAATCACCCACACGCTTAACAAACTCGACCGAGGGCTTAAATACTCTGGCCGTACTAAGAGTCTTCAGGGGTATCAGGCGGCCGTTTTCATCTGCAGAGATCAGCGCATCCAGGTACAGAAACAAGCCCTCCTCTCGGTCTTCGCGAAGTAACTGGTTATCAACAATCACCACTGGTTCTCCGCCATCATTGTGCAGCAACACATTCTGCCTTGTGAACTCGTACTCGTTCATATACCAGTCAACTACGTGCTGGATTTTGCCGCAGTTGGAACTGAATTCACCGTTTGTGGTTTGCGCCCGGCGGTAGGTACCGAATCTGCCGGACTCCGGATCGTAGCCTACGTGACTGGCCTGAATAATGAGCATATCCTGCCCGTGCGATGCATGAGGACCGTGCCGGTCGGTCGCCACAGTACCGCCGACCATACCATGATTGAACGGGAAAACGCCGAAATGCTTCGCAATCATAATGA
>JAASSE010000307.1 GCA_021768055.1 Gammaproteobacteria bacterium
AAGGCCCGCACAAGCCGGGAACGACGATACTGAGCCTGGCACTCATTCGGTCATTTGCTTGCGCCGATATTCGAACAGGCAGATACCGGTGGCGACTGATACATTCAGGCTCTCTACCTTTCCCGACATCGGAATGGTTACCAGTTCGTCACAGCTATCGCGCGTCAGTTTGCGCATGCCCCTGCCTTCCGAGCCCATGACAATGGCAAGGCGCTTACTTGAGGTACTGTCGAACACACTGGTGTCGGCATCACCGTCGGCACCGACCACCCAGATATTATTGTCCTTGAGTTTGCGGATCGCCTGGGCGAGGTTCGACACCTGGATGAACGGCGTTGTTTCGGCGGCACCGCTGGCGACGTTGCGCACCACGGCAGTCAGACCCGGGGTCCGGTTTTTGGAAACAATGACCGCATCGACACCGGCCGCATCAGCCGAGCGCAGACAGGCACCGAGGTTGTGCGGGTCCTGCACATCATCCAGCAGCAGCAGAAACACTTCTTCCTTCGACAATACATCATCAAGCGATGTCGTTGGTTGGCTGCCTGGTCTTACCCTGGCAACAACACCCTGGTGCTTGTGGTCGCCACTTTTCCTTTGCAATACATCACGCGAGCATGTCTCCACAGAGATTCCTTTTGAAGTCGCGAGGCCAAGTATGGTTTGTATGCGCTTGTCTTTCCTGCCCGCCTGCACCCACAGCTGCAGCACCTGCTCGGGGTTGTTTCTCAACACCGACTCGACTGAATGGATGCCGAATATATTTTCCGTTTTGTGCTTGCTCATTCTTTATATTTTTTGACAGCTTAATACGAGCAGCTGGCGGTTAACGCATCAACTCAAAATCAATGCGGCGTTCATCCATATCCACGTTGGCGACACGCACCCTGACCTTGTCGCTCAAACGGAACACCATACCCCTGCGCTCGCCCTTGAGCCGGTGCGAGACCGGGTCGAAATCGTAGTAATCCTTCGGCAGGCTGGTGATATGGATCAAGCCTTCGACGTAATATTCATCGAGTTCGACAAACAGGCCAAAAGACACCACGCCGGTTACACGCGCATTGAACTCCTTGCCCACCTTGTCGAGCATGTACTCGCACTTCATCGCGAATTCCGCATCGCGCGTTGCATCGTCGGCACGGCGTTCGTTGGTAGAACAATGCTCTCCGAATACATTCATGGTTTTCTGGTCGTAGTGGAAATCGCGCTTTTTACGCTTGTTGATGACATGCTTAATCGCCCTGTGCACCAGCAGGTCCGGATACCTGCGAATCGGCGAGGTGAAATGCGCATAATGCTTCAATGCGAGACCGAAATGGCCGATGTTATCAGGCCGGTATACAGCCTGTTGCATCGAGCGTAGCAGCAGCGTTTGAATCAGGTGATGATCTTCGCGATCACGAACCTGATCAGACAACCTGGCGTAATCCCGCGGTGTAATTTTTCTGGCAGGCGCTCCCAGGCGCAGGTCCAGGTCACCGAGAAATCCTCTCAACTCTTCAAGCTTGTCATCGTCCGGCCCCTCATGCACCCGGTACAGTGCCGGGATCCTGTTTTTTGCAATGAAGCGTGCCGCACAGATATTCGCCGCGATCATGCATTCCTCGATAATTTTATGTGCATCGTTCCTGATCATCGGCAGGATGCTTTTAATGCGCATGTCACGGGTAAAGGCGAACTTGGTTTCAGTGGTATCAAAATCAATGGCACCGCGCTTGTTGCGCGCTTTCGCCATTCTTTTATACATGGCATACAGGTTCTCAAGCTGCGGTAATACATTTTTTACCGCTTTAATCGCAGCCGGCTTACGTTCGATAACCGCATTGGCCACTTTGGTATACGTCAGTCGCGCATGTGATTTGATCACGGCTTCGTAAAAACTGTAGTCCTCGATTTCACCCTGCCTGGAAATCTCCATTTCACAGGCCAGGCACAAACGATCGACATTGGGATTAAGTGAGCACAACCCGTTGGACAGGTTTTCCGGCAGCATCGGTATCACGCGGCCAGGGAAATATACAGAGGTTGCGCGATCATAGGCTTCCTTGTCCAGTGCGGAATCGACTTCAACATAATGCGCAACTTCGGCAATGGCGACGATCAGGCGCCAGCCGTTACCCGATTGCCCGCCGGCATCAACATCACTCAAAGGTTCGCAGTACACCGCATCGTCAAAATCACGCGCGTCTTCACCATCAATGGTAACCAGTGGTACGCTGCGCAGGTCGACCCTGCCCTGCTTGTCGCCATTCCTTACGCGGCTGCCCCAACGGTTGGCATCAGCGAGAACTTCCTTGGAAAACTCATACGGCAGGCCGTAATTGTGTATCGCGATGTCGACTTCCATGCCCGGCGCCATGTGATCGCCGAGCACTTCAACGATCTTGCCGATCGGCTGATGTTTGAATGTCGGTTGTTCGGTAATCTCGACCTTGACGATCTGACCGCTGGCGGCGCCGCCGAGTGCATCATCGGGAATGAAAAAATCCTGGGTAATGCGCTTGTTGTCGGCTACAACAAAAGCGATGCCGCTTTCGATGAACAGGCGGCCGACGATAAACCGGTTGGCACGTTCGTAAACACTGATCACCGCACCTTCCAGGCGTCCACGGCGGTCCATGCCGGACACGCGCACGATGGCTTTGTCACCATGCAGCAGGGTACGCATTTGCTTGCCGTGCAGGTACAGGTCTTCACCACC
>JAASSE010000308.1 GCA_021768055.1 Gammaproteobacteria bacterium
GCTCTTGAAAATGACGAGTTTTACATGGTGTACCAGCCGCAAATCAGCATTAAGACAGGTGATGTCGTCGGTTTTGAATCGTTGCTGCGCTGGAACAACAAGAAGTATGGCGAGATTAGCCCAATACGATTCGTGCCGTTGCTGGAAGAGACCGGCCTGATATATGCCGTCGGTGAATGGGTAGTAACCCAGGTTATAGACTTTATCCGCATGAACCGTACCAATGGCGTCAGATTTTCTATCAACCTGTCTGCGCTGCAATGCAACGATATCAGATTCGTGGATTTCGTCAGGTTCCAGGTCAACAAGGCTGGGATTGACCCGACACAGATGGAATTTGAAATAACAGAGTCGCTGTTGATCAGGGACTTCGATAAAACAAAATTCTTCCTTAACGAAATACATTCAGTCGGCTGCTCAATCGCGCTGGATGATTTCGGTACCGGTTACACCTCAATGAACTACCTGGCACGCCTGCCGGTAGACATCATAAAAATAGACAAATCGCTGGTCCGGAATATCGATTTGAACAACAACCTCAGAAGTATTGTTAAAGCCATTGTTACCATGAGTAATGGTCTGGGCATGCAAAACGTATTCGAGGGTGTTGAAACAATATCCGAGCTCAGTGTGATCAAGAAAATGGGTGGTGATGTTATCCAGGGCTATTTGTTCAGCAAGCCGCTGATTGTCGATGATGCCATCAAGTGGTTGTCTGACGGCAAGACGGTCAAGCAGGCCTAGAAATCAGGCCTAGATTTTTTCGTACAGAAACTGCCCGTTACCGTAGCTTTTTCCATCATTAGGACAAAACATTGCCTTACACAAGGTAAAGTACTTGTTCCAGTCTTCCGCCTTTTCGACAGATAAAAACTCCGGATGCAGTTGTTCGATTGACTCCCAGAAACGCTTGTGCCATTCGTCCAGCGTTTTCCAGTAGTTCAAACCGTTCACAAACCAGCTTTGCTTGAATTTTAAATGCGTGTTGTGCCGTGTTGGTTCTTTATAGGGCCATATGTGTGCACCGGGATAATAATGCCCCATGTAGCTGTCTTCAGCATTCAAATAATTCGGCATGGTGTCATAAGAAACGATGCAGTGATGCAGGCATTTGCCGCCCTTCTTCAACACGCGGGAAATGATCTGTTGCAGTAGATCAATGTTGGTAACGTGCTCGAGCAGGCCGACGGAAACCACCCTGTCGAAATACTCGTCATCAATGGTTTCCGAGGTGATGTCATCGCAAAACGCCTGGATCAAGCGGTAGCGTGATTCGCCAAAATCATCGTCCTTGCCGATTAACTCGTTTCTTATATGCTGCGCCTGGACCTCGCAAGGGTTGATCCCGGTAACAGCCACGTTTGGAAACTTTTTAAGCAGGTACTTGGAAAAGCCGCCAAAACCGCAGCCCAGGTCCAGAATGGTCTGGCCGTCCTGTATGTCTGCGCGTTCTATCAGCAGTTCGTATTTGTTTTCCTGTGCCTGCTCCAGCGATTGTTCTGTTATTTCCGGAGCCTCTTCAGTCGCACCGAAGTAGCCCATTGTGTAGGCCATGTAGTCTTTATCCAGAAACGCACGGTAGACCTGGTATTCTTCATTGTAGTGGTCGGTAGATTCATCGCGGCTTCCCCTTTTGGAGATTTCACCTTCATACGAGTTGAGGCCGTAATCCATGGGCGTGTTTTCGTTGCCACGCCAGCGCTCGTATTCGCGTTCGAAATAACGCGCCATCTGTTTTTCCAGTTTTAACTGCTCGGCGGAGCCGTAACCGTAGACGTCAAGGCCGGCAAGTTGTTCAAAGATATTTTCTTTGGGCATTAACATGTGTGAATACGTTTATCAGGAAAGTTTCCTGAGAGCGATGACTGCGTTCAGGCCGCCGAAAGCAAACGAGTTGGACATGGCGTTGTTTATCTTCTTCTCGCGGGCTTCATTGGGTACATAGTCGAGGTTGCACTGTTCGTCGGCCTCGGTGAAGTTCGCGGTTGGTGGTATTACGCCATGGTGCATGGCCAGTACTGTGGCTACGATTTCCAGTGCGCTCGATGCGCCCAGTGCATGACCGTGCATGGATTTGGTTGATGACACGGCAAGATGCCTGGCATAGCCGTCAAACACCCGGTTGATGGCTTCCGTTTCTGCGATATCGTTCGCTTGGGTTGCGGTGCCGTGCGCGTTTATATAATCGATCTCATCATAATTCAGTTCTGCATGCTTCAATGCATTGTCCAGTGCCCCGCTTATGCCGTTAACATCCGGACGCGTGATATGGCCGGCATCGGAGGTCATGCCACAGCCGGCTATTTCGGCGTAAATGCGTGCGCCGCGCTGTTTGGCGTGCTGTTCGGATTCCAGTACCAGCATGCCGGCACCCTCGCCCAGCACCAGACCGCTGCGGTCGAAACAGAATGGCCGGCAGGTGTCATTCGAGGCTACTCTCAAGGCTTCCCATGATTTCAACAGACCGTAGGTGAACGGCGCATCGGAAGCGCCGACCAGCGCGACATCGGTCATGCCGGACTGGATCATGCTGCTACCCTGGATAACCGCGTGCGAGCCCGATGCACAGGCACTGGCCAGTGAAAAGGCAGGGCCTTTGATGCCCAGGTGCATGCTCACCATGCTGGCGGCCGCACTCGGCATGCCTTTGGGTATGGTCAGCGGGTGCGCGCGTGACCGCTGTTGTTTGTACAGCTGATCA
>JAASSE010000067.1 GCA_021768055.1 Gammaproteobacteria bacterium
AGGCGTGGTCAACGGTATCCGCCTCAAGCTGGTTGACCTGTTTGAAGCCGGCCGGGTCACGCGCGATCTAGACAAGACCTTCGGTGAGGAATTCTGGATCCGTGACTGGACCCGGCAACACCGCAATTTCTTCAGGGCACTGAAAACGGAAAAAACCGTGATGTTCATTATCCTGTTGATAGTCATCGCGGTTGCTGCACTGAACATCGTGTCGACCCTGATGATGACAGTCACCGACAAGGAACCGGACATCGCGATACTGCGGGCACTCGGCATGACACCGGGCAGCATCATGACCATTTTCATCATCCAGGGTACCGTTATCGGTCTGTTCGGCACACTCATCGGTGTCGCCCTGGGTGTGCCCATCGCACTTAACGTGTTCGAAATCGTGTCGACACTGGAACTATGGTTTAAAACCGACTTCCTGCCGGCGGACGTGTATTACATCAGCGACATCACCGCTGATGTGCGCCCGAAAGAGGTGATGACCTATGCCATCTCGGCATTCTGCATCACCGTGCTGGCCACCATTTACCCGGCCTGGCGCGCTTCACGCACCATGCCAGCCGAGGCCCTGCATTATGAGTAGCCAGGCGTTCAGTTTACAAACCATCGATCTTGCCAAGGATTACCGCGAAGGCAGCGGTGAAGCCCTGCATGTACTGTCCGGTATCAACCTGTCGTTGAACGCGGGTGAAACCATCGCCATCATCGGTGCCTCGGGTTCCGGTAAATCAACGCTGTTGAACCTGCTGGGCGGACTGGACAAACCGACATCGGGCCAGGTACTGATCAATGAGCAGGACCTGATCGCGATGAATGAAAAAAACCGCTGCCATGCGCGCAACCAGCACCTGGGTTTTATCTACCAGTTTCATCATTTGCTGCCGGAGTTCACCGCGCTGGAGAACGTCGCCATGCCGCACCTGATCAGCGCCGCTGATAAGAATGAATCACGTGACCGGGCCGCTGCCTTGCTGGAAGAGGTCGGGCTCAGCGACCGGAGCGATCACAAGCCCGGCGAACTGTCCGGCGGTGAACGCCAGCGCGCCGCTATCGCGCGTGCGCTGATCAACAACCCGGACTGCATCCTCGCCGATGAACCCACCGGCAACCTCGACCGCAAAAATGCGGACATGGCGCTGGAGTTGATCATGCAGCTCAACCGCAAACACGGCACAGCACTGATCATGGTCACGCATGACCTGCACATCGCCGAGCAGATGGATACGGTGTACGTCCTCGAAGATGGTCTATTGCGAACGCAATAGTCAGCTAGTAACCAGGATTCATTTCCCCAAACCTGGAACCTGAAACCGAGTACCTCACCTAACTACTAGCACTCTCACGTCATGAGTGCCAAAATATACCCACCATAATAATCTCAAAGAGATATGCCAGAACAGTTAAACGAACGTGCCGCTATATTGCTGAAAAAGCTGGTTTACAGTTACATCAGTGACGGTCAGCCTGTCGGCTCGAAGAAACTAGCTGATGACGCGGAGCTGGATGTCAGTTCAGCGACCATACGCAACGTGATGTCCACGCTGGAAAAGAAGGGATTGATCATCGCGCCGCATACCTCAGCAGGCCGCATCCCCACCGAACAGGGCTACCGTCTGTTTGTTGACAGCCTGCTCGAGGTCGAGCCGCTGGAAAGATCAATGCTGTCAAAACTGAAACAGGAACTCGATCCGGACCAGAATGTTGACGAATTAATCAACCAGGCCTCCCAGCTGGTGTCTGAGCTGACCCACATGGCCGGCATCATCACGGTACCCAAGGCGAGCCAGGCCACGCTCAGGCATATTGAATTCCTGCCGCTGTCTGACCAGCGCATTCTCGCGATCATGGTGATCAATGAACGCGAAGTACAGAACCGGGTGCTGCACATGGAACGCGAGTATGGCAGTACGGAATTGCAGAATGCGGCCAACTTTCTGAACCAGCATTTCGCCGGCAAGGACATTTACGTCGTGCGTGAGAACCTGTTGCAGGAACTGCAGCAGGCACGCAGGGACGTCGATACGATCATGCAGACCGTGATCGACGTTGCCGACGCCACCTTTACGGCAGCGAACGAATCGCAGAACCAGTATCGCGTTCAGGGTGAAGCCAACCTGGTGCGCTACAACGAAATTGCAGATAGAAACCAGTTGAACCAGTTACTGGAAGTGTTTGATCATAAAAGAGAAGTTTTAACCCTGCTCGACCGCTGTATCCAGGCCGACGGGGTCAAGGTGTTCATCGGTGAGGAAGCCGGTTTCAAAGGCCTGGGTGACTGCAGCGTGGTCACCGCACCGTACACGGTGCAGGGACAGCCCGTCGGCGTGCTCGGCGTAATCGGGCCGACGAGAATTAATTACAATATGGTCATTCCCGTTGTCGATATGACCGCCAAATTACTGGGAGAAGCCCTGAATAAATAGGCCTTGAATCACTGGCTTGAGCCTTGAAATAGCCTTGCCGGGCCACAATATTCAAGCAAATCCCGCAAAATCAGATTGAGAATTATTGGAGTTGACATGTCATCCAGCGACGAAAAAACGAAACAGCCGATAGCTGAAGATTCAATGGAGAATCTGGAAGCGGAGATCGAGGCCGGCGAAGAAGAAATCCTCAAATCCGAAGAGCTACTGTTGAACCAGATTGCCGAAGCCGAGAAAAAGGCCGAGGAGAACTGGGAGCTGTTGTTGCGCGCCAAGGCGGAGATGGAAAACCTGCGCCGCCGTACCGACAAGGACCTGGAAAATGCGCATAAATACGGCATCGAGAAACTGGTACTGGAAATACTGCCGGTCAAGGACAGCATGGAAATGGGCCTGGTTGCGAATGATGTGACCGCCGAGAGCCTGCACGAGGGCATGAAGCTGACCATGAACATGCTCAACAGCGTGTTCAAGAAAATCGGCATCGAGGAGATCAACCCGAACAACGAGAAGTTCGATCCCGAGGTCCACGAAGCCATGACCATGCAGCCATCGTACGAGGTCGAACCCAATACCGTGATCAGCGTGATGCAGAAGGGCTATCTGCTGCATGACCGGCTGGTCAGACCGGCGATGGTGATCGTGTCGAAAAAGCCGGATGACGACTGATTTTTTTGAGTTTTTTTGTGTTTTAAGACGTTGAAAGCACACTGATTAGCCCCAATATACGAACTAACAACGAATTTATTGCTACGGAGATCAACTAATGTCCAAAATTATCGGTATTGACCTGGGTACCACCAACTCCTGCGTCGCAGTGATGGATGGCGACAAAACCCGGGTGATTGAAAACAGGGAAGGCGACCGCACAACGCCTTCTATCGTCGCATTTACTGCAGACGACGAAGTTATTACCGGTCAGCCGGCCAAGCGCCAGGCTGTCACCAACCCTGCTGACACCATGTTCGCGGTGAAGCGCCTGATCGGCCGCCGCTACGAAGAAGACGTGGTACAGCGTGACATCAAACTGGTCCCCTACAAGATCATCAAGGCCGACAACGGCGACGCCTGGGTAGAAGCCCACGGCAAGAAAATGGCACCACCGGAAATATCCGCACGCGTGCTGCAGAAGATGAAACAGACCGCGGAAGATTTCCTCGGTACTGAAGTCAAGGAAGCAGTTATTACTGTGCCTGCCTACTTCAACGATTCACAGCGCCAGGCCACCAAGGACGCCGGCAAGATCGCCGGTCTCGAGGTCAAGCGCATCATCAACGAGCCGACCGCGGCCGCACTGGCCTACGGCATGGACAAGAAGCGTGGTGACGTCAAGATCGCGGTATATGACCTCGGTGGTGGTACCTTTGACGTATCCATTATTGAAATTGCCGAAATCGACGGCGAACACCAGTTCGAAGTACTGTCGACCAACGGGGACACCTTCCTCGGCGGTGAAGACTTCGACCTGCGCCTGATCGATTACCTCGCCGATGAATTCGAAAAAGACACGGGTGTAAACCTGCACAACGATCCGCTGGCCCTGCAGCGCCTGAAAGAAGCCGCTGAAAAAGCCAAGATCGAACTGTCTTCAACTCAGCAGACCGACGTCAACCTGCCTTACATTACCGCAGATGCCAGCGGTCCTAAGCACATGAACATCAAGGTGACACGCGCCAAGCTGGAAAGCCTGGTCGACGACCTGGTTGCGCGTACCATCGATCCAATCAAGACAGCCCTGAAAGACGCCAGCATGTCTGCCAGCGACATCGATGACATCATCCTGGTCGGCGGTCAGACACGTATGCCCAAGGTACAGGAAGAAGTTGAGAACTTCTTCGGCAAGGAACCGCGTAAGGACGTTAACCCGGATGAAGCCGTTGCAATGGGTGCAGCCATCCAGGGCGGTGTACTCGGTGGCCACGTACAGGACATCCTGCTGCTCGATGTAACCCCACTGTCACTGGGTATCGAAACCATGGGTGGTGTTATGACCAAGCTGGTCGAAAAGAACACCACGATCCCGACCAAGGCTCAGCAGGTGTTTTCAACTGCCGAAGACAACCAGACTGCAGTGACCGTGCACGTACTGCAGGGTGAGCGTGAAATGGCGACGGGTAATAAATCACTGGGTCGGTTTGACCTTAGCGACATCCCGCCGGCACCGCGCGGTATCCCGCAAATCGAAGTCAGCTTCGACATCGATGCCAACGGTATTCTGAACGTATCTGCCAAAGACAAGGCAACCAGCAAGGAACAGTCAATCGTGATCAAGGCTTCCAGCGGTCTGTCCGACGATGAAGTCGATCAGATGATCAAGGATGCAGAGGCACATGCTGACGAAGACAAGAAGGCGCGCGAACTGGTTGATGCCAGGAACGCGGCTGACAGCATGGTTCACGCCACTGAAAAATCGATCAAGGATCTTGGCGACAAGGTCGACGCCGATGAGAAGGCAAAAGCCGAAACCGCGATTGCAGATCTGTAGGAAGCCATGAAAGGTGATGACAAGGCAGCGATCGAAGCGAAAACGACGGCGCTGACTGAAGCTGCAAGCAAGATCGCAGAAAAGGCCTATGCGCAGCAGGCTGAAGCAGCGAATGCTGAAGCAGCATCAGCCGATACATCAGCTGAGCAGGCAGGCAGCGGTGAAGAAGTTGTCGATGCCGAGTTCGAGGAAGTCAAAGACGACGAAAACAAGTAACAGGTCATTGATGACCAGCCGTTCGCCCTGACCCTGTCCTGAGCTTGCCGAAGGACGATCGAAAGGTAACGGTGCATGGTTAGAAAACCCGTTCATGCTTCGACAAGCTCAGCACGAACGGGTTTTTTATGAATTAGTTAAAAATCACGAATAGTTAAGGGAAAGTGCAAGACACCATGTCAAAACGCGACTATTACGAAGTTCTGGGTGTATCCAGGGACGTCAATGAAGCCGACCTGAAGAAGGCTTACCGTCGTCTTGCGATGAAGTATCACCCGGACCGTAACCAGGACAATGAAGAAGCCGAGGCCAAGTTCAAGGAAGCCAAGGAAGCGCATGATGTCCTGTCCGATCCCCAAAAACGTGCAGCCTACGACCAGTTCGGCCATGCCGGCGTCGATCCGTCTGCCGCAGCAGGTGCTGGAGCGGGTGGTTTTGGCGGTGACCCGTTCGGCGATATTTTCGGTGATGTATTCGGCGATATCTTCGGTGGCGGACGTCACCGTGGCGGCACCCGGGCACAGCGCGGCTCCGACCTGCGCTACAACCTGGAACTGTCACTGGAAGATGCCGTAGCCGGCACCACCATCAGCATCCGTGTACCCACGCTGGTCAGCTGTAACACCTGTGACGGATCCGGCGCCAAAAAAGGCACCAGCGCCACCACCTGTACAACCTGTGGCGGTGTCGGCCAGGTACGCATGCAGCAGGGATTTTTCTCCGTGCAACAGACCTGTCCCAACTGCCGCGGCCAGGGTAAAACCATTACCGATCCCTGTCATGACTGTCATGGCCAGGGTCGTGTACAGGAACACAAGAACCTGTCTGTAAAAGTGCCGGCCGGTGTCGACAACGGTGACAGAATCCGTCTTGGCGGCGAAGGTGAGGCCGGTGAACAAGGCGGTCCCAGCGGCGACCTCTATGTTCAGATACAGGTCAAGCCGCACCCGATTTTCCGTCGTGAAGAGAATGACCTGATGTGTGATATGCCGATCAGCATTATCACCGCAACACTGGGTGGCGAGCTCGAGGTACCGACACTGAGCGGGCGCCTGAAGCTGAAAATTCCTGCAGAAACCCAGTCAGGCAAAGTATTCAGAATGCGCGGCAAAGGCGTGAAGTCAGTGCGTGGCGGTGCAACCGG
>JAASSE010000309.1 GCA_021768055.1 Gammaproteobacteria bacterium
GCGGGCGCCATAACCACGGCTGACAACACCGGGTTTCAGCCCCTGTTGCGCCAGCAAGTCACACAATGCGATGATCAGCGGTGTTTTGCCGGTGCCGCCCACGGTGATGTTGCCGACAATCACGACCGGTACCGGCAGTCGTGTGCTGGGAAGAACCCCTGCCCGGTACAGCATGCGTCTTAGGGTTGCCACAACGCAAAACAGCATCGCTAATGGAAATAAAGCCCAGGCAACAGGGTTCCGGGTATTCCAGTAATGATCCAGACGCTGCATTGGCGCTACTCACCAAACTGCATTTGGTACAAGGTGGCGTAATGCCCGCCCTTTTCGAGCAATTGCTGGTGGCTGCCGGTTTCCACGATCCTGCCGTTATCAAGCACGATGATCTTGTCAGCATTTTCAATGGTCGACAGCCGGTGCGCTATCACTAGCGTGGTGCGGTTTTTCATCAGTTCTTCCAGCGAAGACTGGATATAGCGTTCCGATTCGGTATCGAGTGCGGAAGTGGCTTCATCCAGGATCAGTACCGGTGCATCTGTCAACAGTGCGCGCGCAATCGCGATGCGTTGGCGTTGGCCGCCAGACAGCATCAGGCCGCGTTCTCCAACAACAGTTTGATAACCATCGCTCAGCTGTTTGATGAACTCGTCAGCATGTGCAGACACGGCGGCCTGTTCAATCTTGCCCATATCAGTGTCAATCATCGCGCCATAAGCAATATTATGCGCGACCGTGTCATTGAACAGCACGACGTCCTGGCCAACAAAGGCGAACTGGCGACGCAGGTTTTCCAGTTCGTAGTCGCGCAGGTCATGGCCGTCGAGTTTTATCGAGCCATCGGTTACATCGTATAAACGCGGCATCAGGCTCAGCAAGGTTGACTTGCCGCTGCCCGATCGACCGACAAAAGCGATGGTTTCTCCCGCGTTGATATCGAGACTGATATCACTCAGCGCAAAATCCTTGCCGCTGCTGTACCTGAAGCCGACGTTACGGATTTCAATATCGCCGTTGACGCGGTCCGTGGTATAGGTGCCGGTGTTTATTTCATCTTCAAGGTCGGTCAACCTGAACACGCTTTCGGCAGCGGCAATGCCTCGCTGCAGTTCAACATTGACGTCAGAAAGACGTTTTATCGGGCCGAACAAAAATGAAATCGCGACCATATAGGAAGCAAACGTTCCAGGCGTTACGATGTTCATGGTTTCGTCGCGGGTAATCAGGTAGATGATCGCTGCAAGGCCAATGCCGACGATAAGGCGGATAATCGGTGTACTCAGTGCCTGGGTCGCGATCATGCGCATGTTCTGGCGCCGGTTCTGATCGTTGATTTTTTCAAACTGGGATTCTTCGTAGCGGCGGCCGCCGTACACTTTCACTACGATCTGTGCCTTGATGGATTCCTCGACGATACGGGAAACATCACCCATGCTGGCCTGGATGCGTTTACTCAGCTTCCTGAATTTTTTGGTAACGAAGCTGACCAGCAGTCCGATCAGCGGTACCGTTACCAGCAGTATCAGTGTCAGGCTGACACTTAAATAGAACATCCACGCCAGCAGGCCGATAACCGTAAACGTGTCACGCACCAGAATCGTTACTGCCTTGGTCGAGGCATTGGCGACCAGCTCTACGTCAAAAGTGAATTTCGATATGATTTCACCGCTGGTTGCATTGTCGTAGAAGCCTTTCGGCAGTAGCAATAATTTGCTGAACATGCGGTTGCGCAAGACCTTGATCACCATTCTGCCAACCCAGCTGATGCAGTACATGGAAATAAACATCGCAAACACGCGTACCAGGAAAATCGCGATCAGCATCAAGGGCAGCAGTTTTATCTTTTCCATGTCACGATTGACAAAGCCGTCATCCATTAACGGTTTCATGAATGCGGCAATCGCGGTATCAGTCCCGGCAACCAGCACCATGCCGATTACCGAGATGGCAAAAATCTTCCAGTGAACAAAGGCAAGCGACAGCAGGCGCCGGTAGTAACCCGGCGTATCAGGGTGGGTACTGTCAGGCTGGCTGTCCATACAGAGTTTATTTGCTCTCTATGGTGGCGATAGACAATCGTGTTAAGCCCAGCTGAGATGCGGCATCCATTGCCCTGACAACGGACTGGTGTGGTGTTTTTGCATCTGCCCTGAGCACCAGGGTGACATCTTTGTTGTCGCCCACTGTTTTGCGCAATGCAATCTTGAGGGTTTCTATCTTTGTATTGATGACCTGGCGGTCATTGATGAAATATTTACCCTTTTCATCGATTGAAAGCACAATGGGTTCTTCCTGTGCCTGCTGTTCCATTTTTGCACTGGCTTCGGGCAGCTGCACTTTCAGTTTCGCATGCCGGTCAAACGTGGTTGATACCATAAAGAAGATCAACAACAGGAACACGACGTCAATTAGCGGTGTCAGATTGATGTCGACTCTTTCGTCGCTTCTGTCAGGGCGAAGGTTCATGCCTTCTCGTCACGGCTATAATGGATTACGTCAACCATCTTGATGGCTTCACGTTCTATCTCGACCACGATGCTGTCGACGCGGCGTCTGAAATAGCGATAGAAAATCAGGCTGACGATGGCCACCGATAATCCTGCAGCGGTGGTGATCATTGCCTGTGAAATACCGCTGGCGAGTACACCGGGGTTGCCGACACCGTGCATGGTTATCGCAGTGAACACCTTGATCATGCCGA
>JAASSE010000310.1 GCA_021768055.1 Gammaproteobacteria bacterium
ATCATCGCGCCCTGGCGTGAATGGGATTTGCTATCGCGCGAAAAACTGATGGCCTATGCCGAGCAACACGGGATTCCGGTTGATTTCAACAAGGGCAAGAAGTCACCTTACTCGATGGACGCAAACCTGCTGCACATCTCCTACGAAGGTGGCGTGCTGGAGGACCCGTGGGCGGAGCCGGAAGATGACATGTGGCGCTGGACCGTGTCGCCGCAACAGGCACCAGACAAACCGAGTTACATAGAGCTGGGTTACAGCCATGGTGATATCGTCTCTATCAATGGCGAAGCGATGACACCTGCACAGGTGTTGACGCGGTTGAACCAGCTCGGGGGTGAGAATGGTATCGGTCGGCTCGATATCGTCGAAAACCGTTACGTCGGCATGAAATCGCGCGGTTGCTATGAAACCCCGGGCGGCACCATCATGCTGAAAGCGCATCGCGCCATTGAATCACTGACACTCGATCGTGAAGTGGCACATCTTAAAGATGGGCTAATGCCGCGTTACGCCAGCCTGATTTATAACGGCTACTGGTGGAGTCCAGAGCGCGAAATGATGCAACAGATGATTGATGCATCACAGGCAAACGTTAACGGTGAGGTCCGCCTTAAATTATATAAAGGCAATGTCGAAGTGGTTGGCCGCAAGTCGGACGATTCGTTGTTCGATGAAAGCATCGCCACCTTCGAAGAGGATGCCGGTGCATATGACCAGAAGGATGCAGAGGGCTTTATCAAGCTCAATGCCCTGCGTTTGCGCATCGCGGCAAATAAATCCAAGAAATAAAAATTGAACCACAGAGGCCACAGTGGTTCACAGAGTAAATTTGTTACTTATTTAAAAAACTCTGTGTTTCTCTGTGTTCTCTGTGGTAAAGAATTTCTGAAATTCGTTCAGAAGAATCGGGTTTAGAGCAGGAACACAGTCGCCAGGCCGAGAAACACAAACAGGCCGACGATATCGGTTATGGTGGTGAGCACCACGCTGCCGGCTATCGCCGGGTCTACGCCCATTTTTCTGAGGATCAATGGAATAGCCGCCCCCGAGAATGCGGCCACCACCAGGTTGATGATCATGGCGCCGGCAATCACCAGGCCGATATTCTGATCATCGAACCAGAGCCAGGCAATCCCGCCAACGACCGCAGCCCAGATCATGCCATTGAACAAACCCACGATAAGTTCTTTTGACATCATCCAGATGCGGTTTTGCCGGCTCACCTGTCCAAGGGCAATGCCACGTGTCACCAGTGTCAGCGTCTGCGTGCCAGCGATACCGCCCATGCTGGCGACCACGTTCATCAGCACCGCGATAGCGACCACTTTTTCCAGGGTGGTTTCAAAGTTGGAGACCACCCACGAAGCCATGAATGCAGTGATCAGGTTGATGCCTAGCCACAAGGCACGGCGTCTTGAGCTAGGTACCACGGGTGCAAACAGGTCTTCTTCTTCCTGCAGGCCCGCCATGCTCATGACGGTGTGGTCGCCTTCGTCGCGGATAACGTCGACGACGTCGTCAACAGTGATGCGGCCGAGCAGCTTCATGTCGTCATCGACCACCGGTGCTGACAGCAGGTCATGGTCTTCGAAGATACGTGCCACATCATTGTCTTCGGTGCTGGCCGGGATGGCTTCTATCTCCCGGTTGATAACATCAGCGACATATTTCTCTGGATCTGATGTCAGTATGGTCGCCAGTGGCAGTACACCGAGATAACGATCGTCACGCGTAGTCACGATCAGGTTATCGGTATTGGTTGGCAGTTCACCCAGCGCCTGCAGATAACGCAGCACGACTTCCAGCGTAACTTCGGAACGCACCGTGATGGTATCGGTGTTCATCAGACCGCCGGCGCTGTCTTCGGGGTATGACAGGACGGCTTCAACGCGCATGCGGTGCTGTGCATCCAGCGATGTCAGTACCTCGCTGGTGACCTTGTCTGGCAGCGCCTGGATATAGTCAGCCAGGTCGTCGATGTCCATGCCTTCGGTAGCGTTTACCAGGTCTGGCAATGGCATGTTCTTGATCAAGGTGTTGCGCACTTCATCGCCGACTTCGAGCAGCACATCACCTTCCTTGTCGGGATCAACCAGGTCCCAGACCAGGTTACGCTGGGTTGGTGGCAGTGATTCAAGCAGGTCGGCGATCTCGGCGGGATTGAGCTCGTTCAGCATGCGTCGCGCGCTCAGCATGGCGCCCGTCTCCAGCGCATCGGACAAGGCCTGGAGTTGGGATTCGGTCTTTTCGATGTGATCGGTTTCTGCCATCGTTCTCGCCTGATTGATTCTGCTGCATTCGCGGTCAGGGATTCCGGCAGAAGTGTAGCACGCAGTTGCGTGATTCAATACAAATACATTTATTTGTTCATCTTTTCGACGAGTGCTTCTATCTTGTTCAGGTCATGGCAGGCAAGGACTTTTTTGGCGAGTTTGCGCAGCTTGGTGGTGTCACTGTTGTTAATGATGTGCTTGATCTCAAGAATGGCGTTGGTCTGTACGCTGAAATAATCCAGTCCCATGCCCAGTAACAGGCGTGTGTACTTTGGATCACTCGCCATTTCGCCGCACATGGACACAGGGATCTTTGCCTTTTTACCGGCATCGATCGTCACTTGTATTAACTGCAATACGGCAGGGTGCAGGGGGTTGTACAGATAGTTAACTTCATCATCAATGCGGTCGATTG
>JAASSE010000068.1 GCA_021768055.1 Gammaproteobacteria bacterium
ATGTCGACTTCTGGTTTGGTTCATACACCGCGAAGCAGGAACCCATGATCGAATATACTGCTACGCAATTACAGAGCTCCGCAAAACTGCGCCTTGAATCACGTCTACGATGGCAGCATGGTATCAGGTCAATACTGGAGACTTCTGCATCCAGAACCAACAAACAGGAGCAGCTGAAACTATTCCTGGATCAGTTTACCGAATACGCTGATCCCGAGATGCGCAGAATTTCCAGGCATAACCAGCGGGCAATTGCGCACCTGGCTGTAGAGATAGCGACCAGCATGTCGCCTGAACAGAAACATTACTTTACAGACGAGACCAATGATTACATCCGCATGCTTACAGAGCTGTCAGAAGGGCGCTGAACAGGCATACAGTGACAAAATATGAGAAAATACAAAAATAAAAAGAACACACCACAGTAGTACCATCATCATGAATTACGAAGTATTTGACGCAGTCATTTCACCAAAAGCTCATCTTGACCTGCTATCGAAGGCAGAAGTCGGCAGGCTGCTCGATACCAGTAAGGGCGGTTTGTATACATTGTTCAGAAACTGCTCACTGGCGGTTCTGAGCAGTGATATCGATCTCGATGATGGTAAGGAGCTGCTAGAACGCTATAAATCATTTTCAATTCGAATTCTTCAGGAAGAGCGCGGTATAAAACTTGAGCTGAAAAACGCACCAGCCCATGCTTTTGTCGACGGCAAGATGATCAGGGGCATTAATGAACACCTGTTCGCTGTACTGCGAGACGTGATTTATGTAAACGACAAGATCAAGGACAATCCGCGTTTATCATTCGACACATCGGAAGGCATAACCAATGCCGTGTTCCACATTCTGCGCAATGCGAACATTCTGATACCACGCTTCGAACCGAACCTGGTGTTGTGCTGGGGAGGACACTCGATTTCACGCAACGAATACGAATATGCAAAAGAAGTGGGTTATCAAATGGGCCTGCGCGGACTGGATATCTGCACCGGTTGCGGACCAGGCGCAATGAAAGGCCCGATGAAGGGCGCGGCCATCGGTCATGCAAAACAGCGCATTACAAACGGTCAGTACCTCGGTATTACCGAACCGGGTATCATTGCAGCAGAACCGCCGAACCCGATTGTCAGCGATCTGGTCATCATGCCGGATATTGAAAAACGTCTCGAGGCATTCGTGCGCACTGGCCATGCCATTGTCGTGTTCCCTGGTGGTGTCGGCACCGCAGAAGAAATTCTATACCTGCTTGGCATCCTGCTGCATCCGGATAATGCCGAGATTCCATTCCCGCTGATATTTTCAGGACCTGCAGCAGCAGAGGATTACTTCAAGGAGATCGATTACTTTATCGGCCAGACACTCGGCGAAGAAGCACAGAATCTGTATAAGATAATTATCGACGATCCCGTAAAAGTGGCGCAGGAAATGAAACGCGGTGTTATAGACATTAAAGAGCACCGCGAATCCACGGGTGATGCTTATTATTACAACTGGATGCTAAAAATTGACAAGACATTCCAGGAACCGTTCGTGCCAACCCATGAAAACATGCGTGATTTGCAACTAGACATGGGCCAGGACAAACATCATCTTGCAGCCAATCTGCGTCGGGTGTTTTCAGGCATTGTCGCCGGCAATGTAAAGGACGAGGGTATACGTGCTATTGAAGAACATGGCTTGTTTGAAATCAACGGTGATTTGATCATCATGGAATTGATCGACAGCCTACTGGCATCTTTCGTCGGTCAACACCGAATGAAAATCGCCAGCAAGGAATACAAACCCTGTTACAGGATAGTTAAAAATATTGCAGCCTAAACAGGATACTAGGTGCTAGGGACTAGGTACTAGGAAAGTGCAGTTAACCAGATTACGTTGCTCTTCATCAGGGTTACACTGGTTTTCATTTTTCATTATTCACTTTGCACTGTTTTTATGAAGCCCTATTCAGAGTCCTGCGACCAGAATCGCGAGGCGATTCTTTCAGTGATTCAGCCATTATTGAAAAATTGTAGCTCGGTACTGGAAATCGGCAGTGGCACGGGCCAGCATGCTGTTTACTTTGCCAAGCACATGCCGCATCTGATCTGGCACACCAGCGATTGCGCTGAATACCTTCCAGGCATACAGCTCTGGCTGGATGAAGCCAGGCTTGCGAATACGCCCAAGCCAATCGAGCTGGATGTCAGCACATCGTCATGGCCGCAACTGGCTGTCGATGCCATCTTTTCAGCGAATACCGTGCACATCATGCACTGGCCGGATGTCGAAGCACTGTTCGGCGGCGTGGGGAAATTACTAGCACCGGGTGGTTTGTTTTTGCTATACGGCCCGTTTAATTACGGCAACAGCTACACCAGCGACAGTAATGCGCGTTTTGACGAATGGCTGAAAGCGCAAGACTCCGAAAGTGGCATCCGGAATTTTGAAGACCTGGATATGCTTGCACAACACGCCGGTATGCTGCTCGTGCATGACTATGAAATGCCGGTGAATAACCGGATTCTCTACTGGTCGAAAAAATAAATAGCTACAGAGGTAGGGCCTGGCACCTTGAATCATGCTACAGGGTGCCATTTTTAACAAATCCGACACCCATTCAGGATTTTTTACACCGTTTGTCGGAAAACTTTCCATTTTATGTTGATTTATTTAACACTCCACACTATATTTGACACTGCCTCAAATGTAAAAGGCCTTCAGGAACCCAGACTTATTGTAATTATTTTTTGTAATTCAATGAGTTATAAATGATCCATAGTCACCAGAAGCGTTTGCCAGACGTATTCTGGACCCACAAATTGCACCAAAAGACCTGGTAAATCCACGAGATTTGCTCAAAAAAATGCGCTCTCAGGGGTGGCAATCTAAATGCAGATTGCCACCCTCTGTTCAAATATTAACCAGCGCAATACGGTTTTAAACATCCTTTTTATGGAGATGTTCATGAGTGCTGAGATTCATACGCTTAAAACTGGCGATCTGGCGAAAAACTCCGACAAGAAGAAAGAAGACTATGATGCAGTAGTCCACAACGTATTCAATTGCCTCAACGTTCAGCTGCTCCAGAACGTTTCCGACATGCTCAGTAACGCAGATGAAAGTCTGTCCGAACTGGCTACGCACACCGAATCTGCAGAATTAAAAGCAAAGTACGAGGGCTTGATGCAGATATTGCGCCAGGAGCGCGGCAATATCGACAAGGGCTTTTTCATCTCGATCAATGAAAAACTGAACAGTGACAGCACCGCTGAAGATGAGCTTTCATTGGTCGACCAGGACGAAATGGAAGAAATAGTGGCCATAACCACTATGTATACCAATGCGATGAATGCCTATGGCCGTGAAGTGAATTACCTGGAAGCACGCCTGGAATTCATCGAGAAGCAAACCGGCTGCGCTATCGACAAAAATGCCCTGGACCCAAGACATATCTGTGAAGCATTTCAGTCAACCCTGAAAAATATCAACATGGGACTGGAGTATAAATTACTCCTGTTTAAGTTGTTTGACATGCAGGTCAGCTCCCAGTTGGGAGGAATGTACAAATCTCTAAACAAGCTCTTTATCGATGCCGGCATACTGCCCAAAATCAAATTAAAAGCAAAAAAAGAGGATTCCGTCGAAAAGCCGATAGTACGCACAGCCAAGTACTACGACCCCCAGGAAAATAAGGCAGAAAATTTCATACCCCGCTCAAAAGAAGATATTAATTATTTCATCAGCCAGTTTATGAATGGCTTCACCACGGCAACAGGTGAAGACATTCCGGAATCGTTCAAGACGTTACCGACCGATAAAGATAACCGCAACTGCTACGCACGCAAGGATGTGATGGGTGCATTATCAAAATTACAAAACGACTTCAGGGAATCCGATAAAAAACCTGAAGCAGTTGACACTGAACAGATAAAACAATCGATCGTCGCTGACATGGGCAGCAATAACGGCGGTACAATTACAAAACAGGTCAACCTGCTTGATCAACGCAGCATTGATTTCGTCGGTATGATGTTCAATGAAATCACCCATGACGAGAGTATTTCAAAAGTTGTTACCAATCTTTTATTGCGCTTACAGATTCCTGTAATCAAGGTTGCCATGATGGACCAGGATCTTTTCTCCAAGGAAGATCATCCGGCACGCAACTCTCTTGACCTCATCTCACAGGCAGGCAAGGGTGTTACCGAAGAAAATGACCGCGTGTATTGTGAACTTGAAAAGATTGTCGACGGAATACTCGAAGAATACGATGTCGATATAGCAAGTTTTGAACGCGCAGTCGATGCACTGCAGACACTGATTAAAACAGAAGAAGAAATAACTGCTGAAAATGAGAGGCAGGAGCAGCGTGCAGCAATACGAGCTCATGCACGCGATGTGGTGATGACTGAGTTACGCCACCTGTCCTCCAATAAAAAGTTACCAAAAAACGTAAAGCCGCTGGTATTAAAACACTGGTCTTCGCTTATGTTTAACCGCTACCTGCAATACGGTAAGGAAAGCAACCAGTGGCTTCAGTCCGTGATGCTATTGAAGCTGTTAATCAAGTGCCTGCAACCCATTAAGAGCAAGACCCAATGGCAGATGCTATCCAAGAACCATAAAACGGTGGTTGCAGCCGTCAATAAAGGGCTCTCTGCAACTCAACAGGACAAAGCGGAAATCAATGCCCAGATCGAAACATTAAAAGCTACTTTCCTGAAAATGCTGAATGATTATGGCTTCAAGATGGTTCAGGAAGAAAAAGCCAGGAAAGCCAAAGCAGATGAAAACAAGGTTGACAACGTCATTCCATTCGATGAGGAAGAGGCTGCTGACGCCGCTAATGACGTACTCAATGACGGTCACGACGAAGAAGTCGCCAGGATCGAAGAACAGGCTAAAGTCGCACGTGAAAAAATTAAACGGCTGCCAAATGAGTTGCAGCCCGGTGTCTGGTTCGAGATATTCAACGGTAAAGACAAGCCCATTCGCCGCCTTAAGCTGTCCGTGGTATTAACTGAGGTCGCTAAACTGATCTTTGTCGACCGTCACGGCGTCAAGGTTATCGAAAAGGATGCGGATGATTTTGTAAACGAACTGGAAAACAACAAGTCGAAATTTATCGCTGATCACTCAACCTTTGAACACGCCCTCGGCACGGTGATTCACAAGCTGGCAGCTTAATTCGTCATCCCCGACTTTGTTCGGGGATCCAGCGCCTTACCTCGCATCTCGTCTCTCGCCACTAGTTCCTGCGTCATCGGCGCAAAGACGCCAGTCAACAAGCTGTAAATGCTGTGATAATCTGTTTGTCTCGGCTAGCTCAATAATAACAACAATGATTCTCAGACTCCTGCTTGCTGCATCATTACTCGCGCCCACAATGACTGCTGCGAAGGAACCCGTGTATGGCATAACGCCCTATGTCGGCTGGCGCACCAGCAGCTCACTGGAAGAAGAAACCACCGGTGCCACCATCAACCTCGATGAAACCAGCGGCTATGGACTCTTGTTGTCAGCGAAAAAAGACAGCAGAACAGATTATGACCTGCTGTTCTCAAGACAGGATACCGAACTCAGGCTGACCACGTCCCCGGGTGCATCAGAAAAACTGTCCATCCGTTACCTGCATATCGGCGGTACCGTTTTTTACGAAGCGGATAAGCTGCGGCCGTTTGTTTCGGGCGGCCTCGGTATCACACACATTTCACCGGCAAACACCCTGTTTTCATCCGAAACAAAATTCTCGATGTCCATCGGCGGCGGGGTGGAAGCTCCATTTCATGAAAGGGTTGCACTGAGACTGGAAGTCAGGGGTTACGGCACCGTGGTGGAAAGCGGCGGCTCCATCCTGTGTTCCGGTGGCTGTATCGCCCACTTCAAGGGCGAACTGTTCTGGCAGGTAGAAGCACTGGCAGGACTTTCATTTGCGTTTTAAATTCAATTACTTAAAAAATAAATGGGACACCGAATCGGGTCGTTTTTTAGGACGGAATCTTGACCCTGATCAAGGTATATTATAGAATTCTAATATTCTCGTGCAGCATAAAGAGGTATTTATATGATCCACGAAATCAAATGTAATGAGTTGCAGCAAATGGTCGCTAAAGGTGGCCAGTTGATAGACGTCCGCTCGAACATCGAGTTCAGCACGGGTGCGTTGAAGAGTGCTGTGAACATGCCCATTGAGTCGATTCCGTACTTTGCCGAAACCATGGATAAGGACAAACCGGTGCTGCTGTACTGCGTATCCGGC
>JAASSE010000311.1 GCA_021768055.1 Gammaproteobacteria bacterium
ACCCAGGCCCAGTTGCACAAGCGCCAGCAGTACCGCGGGCACGGCTGCAATGATGGAACCGATGTTGGGAATAAAATTCAGCAGGAATGCGAGCACACCCCAGAGTGCTGCATTATCAACTCCGAGCACCCATAACCACAGGGTAACCAGCACACCGGTAATAGCACTGGTAATGGCCTTGATACCCATATAGCCGTTTAGCTTGTCGACAAAGTTGCCAGCGAATTCTTTGTTGCCTCCGGAAATACGCGCAAACTTTTTCGAAAAACTTTTTGCTTCAAGCAGAATAAAAATTACGGTGATAAAAATCAGGAACGAGTTGGTTAACACCGAACCAAAACCTTTCATGATCGACGATATCAGCCTGACCGCCGCATTGGGATCAAGTACGTCCTGCCCGAACGTTTCTGGTATTACAATGCCCATGCCTGTTATCCACTCAATAAACTGTGTCTTCTGGGCTGATATCTTTTGCTGATACCCGGGCAATGCCCTGCTGAAGTCATCGATCGATGAACCGATCAGCATTGACAGTAAAACTCCAACTACAAACACACCACATATAACGATTATCAAGGATACGCCGGAGCCAATGCCGTGTTTATTTAAAAAGTCCATCGCCGGCAAACTTAGTACCGCTATAAATACCGATAACAGAAACGGTACCAGTAATGGCGCAGCCTGTTTCATGCCGGCAATCACGACAATAACGGCCGCCATTACGATCAATACTCTTGACGGTGAAGAGAAAGTTGTAGTCATGGCCTCCCTCGTTTTTATTATTATTTATTAGGAAGCTCTGAATAAATCAGAGCCTCCTAGATTATTTTTCCAGCATTTCGATATTGTCTTCTTCATCCTCAAGTTCAACTTTTTCGATTTTCTCGAATCTATTGCTGATCTTCCGTGCTGATGTATTAACCTCTTCAACATCTTTATTGGCCTGTGAAATATGTTTTGACAGGTTGTCCATGCGTATTCTGAAGCGCACGAAATCTTCTGATAGCTTAACCAGATGCTCCTGTATCAAATGCACCTGTTGCCGTGTGGCGGAGTCTTTTAACACCGCACGTGCAGTCGTCAATACCGCCATCATGGTTGTCGGCGATACCATCCACACGCGTTTACGCTGTGACTCCTCAACCAGTTCAGGCTGGTGTGCATGGATCTCTGCAAATACGGCTTCCGCGGGTATAAACATCAAGGCGCCATCGGATGTCTCACCGGGCACAATATATTTTTCGGCAATGTCATTGATATGTTTTTTAATGTCCTGGCGAAACTGCCGCTCCGCGGCCTGCCTGTCAGTCTGTGCAACATCAGGGTTCATCATGGTCTTGTAGGAATCCAGCGGAAACTTGGCATCGATGGGCAGATGGCCTGTGGGCTCGGGCAGAAACAGCATACAATCCACACGGGTACCATTGGACAATTTATACTGTTCGGCAAAACTATTTTCCGGCAAGGCATTGCGCACCTGCATCATCATCTGTGCTTCACCAAAGGCGCCGCGTGATCGTTTGTCGTTCAGCACCTCCTGCAAACTGACAACGCTGGATGACAGTTCTGTGATCTGCTTTTGCGCTTCATCAATCAGTGCCAGCCGCTTGACCACGTCTGTGAATGTTTCATTGGTTTTTTCAAATCCCTTGTTAAGCCGTTTGTCGACCGAGTCGCCGATATCATTCAGTCGCTGGTGCAGGGTCTGCTGAATTGTCTCATTGGATTTGGATAAATGTTCAAGACTGGTTTGTGACATTTCACCAAGGCGCTTCTCAATCGCCTGCTGCATGTCGCCAAAGCGCTGCTCCAGTTTGGCCTGCATATCTGAAAGGCTTTGCAACTGCGATTCACGTGTGCGAGTTTGCTGATCCTGTATATTCTGAAACTGCCGGCCCTGGGATTCTGTACGGCCATCCATGCGCATCAGACGCCCACCAACAGCAATCAAACCGATAACTGTGATCGCAATCAGTACAAGGATTACCCAGATCAAGATTTCATTCATCAGCTGAAGTGTACCTGCTGTGCTATATTACGCGGAATTTTAATTTAACTGCTTGTTTCTGACAGATTGTTATCTTTCTATCATGCTGTCAATACAGTAATAATGAATACCCGATTATGCAAAACTGAAGATATTGCTGATCCCGGATCCAGGGCCTTCGAAATTGGAGAAGGTCACCAGCAAAAGTCTCTGTTTGTGGTACATAAAGACGGCCAGTTCACAGCCTATCTCAACCGCTGCCCGCATACCGGCGTCAATCTCGACTGGCAGGAACACCAGTTTCTGAATATGGACAACCTATATATCCAGTGTTCAACACATGACGCCCTGTTTGAAATCGACAGTGGTAAATGCATCGCTGGTCCCTGCGTCGGTGACGCACTGGACCCGGTTAAACTGATGATCAGGGACGGCATTATTTCAGTGAATCTCGCCTGACGATGTCGAGTTTGCTGATCTGGCTGACCCGACTGTTCCCGCTCTGGGCCATTGTTTTCTCGCTGCTGGCCTGGTATCAACCCGAGCTGTTCAGATCCTATAACAACTGGATCGTACCACTATTGTCGCTGGTGATGTTCGGCATGGGTTTGACCCTGCACCTGTCTGATTTCAGTTATGTATTGCGCATGCCACGCCTGGTACTGGCCGGCATTGGTCTGCAGTACACGGTGATGCCTA
>JAASSE010000069.1 GCA_021768055.1 Gammaproteobacteria bacterium
ACCTGATAGCGGGCGACTATTCAAGAATTTTCCTACTGAGTCACATGCGTGCCTATACCAGCCTGGCAGGGCATATTCTCGGTTCGCATCCAGCAATAAACGGCTACTTTGAAATGCATATCAGCTATGATGATGCTTCCGCTCTGGACAAACAGCTTGATGCATTCCAGGAACATGAAACGCTCAAGGAGAACAGCCAATATATTTTCGATAAGCTGTTGCACAATGATTATCAATTTAAGCCGGAACGACTTGGTTTAGAAGGTATTAAAATTTTGGTGGCTCTACGAGGTCCGGAACATACCATCAAGAGCATTGTCGATCTATTTGCGAAAAAGGAAGCGGATGATTTATATGAGTTACCTGAAGAGGTAACAAAGTACTATATCGAAAGGCTCGCATTTCTTGCCAATTTCTGCCAGACGACTGATCATGACTATTACTATTTTGATGCTGAGTTGTTGCAAAGTGCGCCGGAGATTTTACTTACTGCAATGACAGGCTGGCTTGAGCTGGATCCGCCCTTAAGTGGGCGATATAACACCTTCAGTCAAACCGGAGAAGCACGCAAGGGCGACTCGTCGAAATACATTCATAGTGGAGTAATCGATAAAACAAAGACAGATTACTCACACATTAATATTCCTGAAGACGCGTTGAGCAGGGCACAAACGGTTTACCGGGAATGCCGTCAGATAATTATTGAGAATGCTGCTGATTCAATCACATCAAGCGATTAACGATAGTTATGGAAACAACCGATCCCAGGCATTACGTTCTGCCCGATAATTCATTAACGCCTCTATGATTTGTTTTTTCCGCTCGATCCGATGCTCAACGGATTGTATTTGATGCCAGGACTGTGACTGTTCGCCATAATTATGATTTATGTTGTTGATAAAGGATTTAACCTGCTTCAATGCATTAGTCAGCTCCGGCACTTTGGTCCACCAATATCCCGCATTGAAAACAAGCTCCTTTAGCTGTCTGTTCTTTTCAAGTATGGCATCATGCTTTTGCTGGTATTGTTCAAGCATTTCGGCCTCTTTCTGATCGATAACAGCAACTACAAGGTCCTTTTCAAATGGTTTGTTTACATCAGTCCGCTTCACCAACTCTTCAGTTGTAAATAACATCAGGTCACCAAAGAACTGGCGCTCAAACTCGTTGGACAAATCGATGTACTCCTGTTCCTGTTCAACACCAGGACGAAAGTCGTCGCTTAAGCCGGCTTCGGTAGTGCGCCGGTGCAAGTGAGGCATGTTGATAGACACGAAACACTGTTTTATTTCCGCCGCTATAAGTCGCCCGGCCGTGGGGCCGGACATGCGTAAGCGCAGGTGGCCAAAAGGAATGATATATTTCAGGCCTTCGTAGTTAACAATATAGTTTCCCGGATAGATGGTTCTCGCCGGTACCCGTTCAGCAAAACCGTTGTTGTAGCTAAACAGGGTCTTGCGTGTCAGGTGCTCACCAAAGAAGAAGGCGTTCAGCCGCTTTGCAAAGTCATTCAGGCACGCTGCATGGTCATGGTCTCCTTCGAGCCGGCAGCGGTAAGGAAACGTGGTGTCCCTGTTGTCAAAACCAAACAGCTTGGCCATGTCGTGATAGGCGGCATCACCTGGTTGCTGTGCTGGTGATTCATGAAACTGGCAAGCTTCATTTCCCCGCATTTGTGCCAGGCGGGTAAAAAATGCGGTTACGTCATCGAGAAAATTGGCAGCCATCACGGCAGGTGATACCGGCGGGTCACCCACCAGTTTTCCAGTCAGCACCAGTGTGTCGGTGGTGCGGAATATTTTGTCGATGGTGTGAAAATAGTTCAGCGCATAAACAATTTCTTCACCGGTCCCTGTCTGCCGGTTAACGCAAAAGGACTGGTCACTATCGACCATGTAATACAGTGTGTTGTGTTTATCCTCTGTCAGCTGCAAACACTTCAGGTAACTGAGATTACGGTTTGCTGCCTGTCCCTTTAAATAAAATTTTTCTTTTGGTTGGGTCGTTAGCAGGTTTCCCAGTTGTTCACGCTCGTGAAGGGGCAGTGATTGCAAAATTTCATACTGTTCCGGCTGCCCGAAATGGAAAACCTGTAATCCTTTCTGCCGGTATTCATCAACCAGTTCGATATGCCGGCGAATGTTTTGTTCTTCACGACTGTCTTCGGCAACGATAACTTTTATTTTGTCGTAATAACCCGATGTCTTCCCGCCATATCCGAATTTTTCACAAACCTGGAAAATACTTTCGAGGCAGGCCTGCAAGTGTGGCGGGCGATCTGCCACTGGAATACTCAATACAAAGTGATGCCTATCATCTTCCGGTCGTTGTTGAATAAAATTTTCCTGTTCCCGGAAAAGAGCCTGGTAGCAATCAAGCAACGAATCGAATTCCGACTCGCTGGACCACATGGCTTTTTCCAGTAACGGGTAACACTGTTCATATATATTTATGAGGGTATCCAGTTCGCTGGCGATAACTGGCGCTTCAGCTGCCAGGGGAAGGCTTTGCAATTGACTGGCAACATCATCAAGTCCGGGGATTGTTGATTGGAAGCGTGCGAGGCAATCTTGCAGATTAGTTATCGTGAGCTCCGTCATGGATCACTAACGTCTGGAAGAATAATTCGGGTAAGCATCCTGATCAATCATGATCTCGATGAGATTGATGCCGTTGAGAAAATCCATCGATTCAGCCAGGCCCGAGAGCTCCTGTTCATTTTCCACGCGCACATGCTTGATTCCGAACGATTTCGCCATCTCGGTGTAATCCGGGTTGATGAAATCACAGTCGATGAAACGATCCTGGTAATGCTGATGCTGGTTTTTGCGGATCAAGCCCATAGTATTGTTGTTAAACAACACAACGTTCAAAGGCGTGTTGTAATTCACCGCGGTCATGATTTCCATTGCGCACATATGAAATCCACCGTCACCGACCACCGCAAATATGGGTTTTTTTACCGTGCATGCGGCACCGATCGCTGCCGGTATGGCATGCCCCAATGATGATATACCGGTATTGGGATAAAACCGGTCCTTAACAGAAACACGATAAAAGTTCTGCGCGAACACGATGTTATCGTCGAACATGACCAGGCCATCCGGAAACTGTTGTTCCAGCCAGTGATAAAAAGCCTGTACATGATCAAACTGCGCATTGAATATGGTTTCACCCGCGTTATCAATTTCCTGTTGTGCAGTTTTAATAAAAGCGGCGATATCAACGGGCTCTTTGGCTGCAAGCTGCTGTTGTTGTACGCCAGCATCCAGTGCCTGTAGATAGGCACCGAGGTCGGCCTGCACCGCCAGGTCGGCACGAAAAACCTTTTCCAGTTGCTGGGCGTTATTATCAACCTGGATCAGTTTTTTTCCCGCCAGCAGATTGTTATCCCATACATAGCTGGTTCGTTCATTAAACCCTGCGCCCAGCATCAGGACCAGGTCTGTTTCCTGTTCCAGGTAGCGCAACGCGTATCCCCCGGAGGTGACACCGAGACTGCCCAGCGACAGTGCCGAGCGCTCATCAATGGCGCCTTTACCTTTCAGGCTAGTTGTCACAGGAATATTGAGCCGTTCACTGATATTACCCAGGGGCTCCTGTGCGCCAGCACGAATGCAACCGTAACCGGCGATAATCAGGGGACGTCTGGCCTGGTCGATCAATGCCAGGCTTTGTTCAATGTACTGCCCGCTGATCAGGGGTTCGTTGCTCGGGCGGGTAAAGGCCACCTGGTCCAGAATGGAATCATCCACCATTTCTTTCTGCAGGTTAAACGGGATGCTTAAAACGACTGGCCCGGGTGTGCCGGAGAGCAGGTGTTTGGTCGCCTGGTTCAGCACAGCGGCCAGGTAATCGGTGCGCTCGATCAGTTTATGGTAGCGCGTGATGCCGGCAAACAGTGCGACCTGGTCGACGCTGCCGCCTTCACCGGAGCTTTCCTGCAGACCACCTTTGCCGAAGATATGTGTTGGGGCTTCGCCGGTAATGGCGATCACAGGCAGATTATCGGTATAGGCGCTGGCAATACCGGTCACCAGGTTGGTGGCGCCGGGGCCGGCAGTGGTGATACAGGCGCCAACCCCACCCGTTACCCGGGCATGGCCGCCGGCCATAAAAGCGGCGGCCTGCTCGTGTTTCACCAGTACCGATTGAATGGAAGAATCATACAGGCCGTCGTAAACGGGGAGGATATGGGAGCCGGGTATGCCGAAAATGCATTTAACACCCAGATTTTCCAAAAATTTTACAAGGATCTGGCTGACCTGTACTTTCACGGGTATCGTGCTTGCAGCTGCTAATTCTTAAAACGAAGTGGAAGGATAAAGGTATTGGCTCATAAATGAAAGCAGGCTCTATTGATCCTGAACAGAACAGTAGAATCATGGCCGCTGCACGATTAAAGTATCAGCGTCGTTTTAATGATGTGCTAACGTCGAGAATATGTCGAACCAGTTGATTAAAGCCGTGTTATTTGATTATGGAGGCGTTATTGCCGACGAGGGTTTTCAAAACGGGCTCAGGGCCATGTCACGTGAACAGGGACTGGACGTAGACACAATGATGAATGTCGCCAGAAGCGCGGTGTACGATTCGGGATTTATCCTGGGATGGGGCACCGAGGATAAATTCTGGAACTGGATGCGCGAAGGCTCCGGCCTGCAAGGTAGTGACGCTGAATTAACAAAACGCATCCTGGAGGGATTTATCCTACGGGACTGGATGATTGAGTGTGTGCAGCAATTAAACGCACATGGTTATCAGACCGGCATACTCAGTGACCAGTCGTACTGGCTGGACTGGCTGAACGAGCGTGACCAGTTTTTTGAATATTTTGATCACGTTTTCAATAGCTATCACATGGGTAAGGGCAAACGCGACCCCAGTCTGTTTCATGATCTCAGCGAACAACTGGCACTATCACCCAATGAGATTTTGCTTGTGGATGACATCAAGAATAATGTTGAACGTGCACAGACAGCAGGTTGGCAAGCCATTCACTATGTGGACAAGGAAGGCTTCCTGGAAAAAATTGACAACATATTAAAAGAGAAATTATTTTGAAAATCATTTCATCATTCCTGGAACTTGAAACCGGCGAAGGCATTGCCTTGCATGACCTGATGCCAGGCATTAAGGATGCTGTCACCAACTCCGGGATTAAAAATGGCTTTGTAACTATCACCTCGCAACACACCACTACCGCGATTGCCATTAATGAAAATGAAGAACGCCTGGTGGAAGATGTGAAAACTTTTTTAAACCGACTCATTCCCCCCAATGACAGTTACCTGCATAACGATATTGCTTTAAGGGATTGCCCACCCGATGAGCCGGAAAACGCTCATTCGCACCTGGCGGCAATGTTATTGGGCAGTTCAGAAGTGATTGCGTTGGTAGACGGGGAATTACAGCTGGGCCAGTACCAGTCGGTGATGTTGTACGAACTCGATGGTCCGCGTAAGCGTAAAGTAAATGTCCAGATCTATGGCGAATAACTGCCTGTTTTCATTTATGAAAGCTGGTCCATAAGCTTTTATATATAGAAATAATAAACAAATCTGTATTTACTTATGGGTACTAACCTATCTATCATTCACCCGGAATTTTTTGTGTTTCGGGTTTACTAGGAGATAACGGATGCCCTTGGTTAATATGCGGGATATGCTGGATCATGCTTACCATAACGGTTATGCCGTGGGTGGCTTTGATCTGGTGAGCCTGGATTTTCTTGAAGCGATTATGGCGGCAGGTGAAGCACAGCGTTCGCCGTTGATTCTATCGCTTGCCGAATCCCATTTTGAGTATTACGACTTTGAACTGGCCATGGCGGCTGCCGAACAGGCCGCAAAACGGTCGTCTATTCCTGTGGCCATCCATCTTGATCATGGCGCCTCATATGAATCCGCCGTCAAAGCCATCAACCTGGGATGTAATGGTGTGATGGTGGATGCCTCGCACGAGGCCTTTGAAGGTAACGTGGCTATGACGAAAAAAATTGTCGACATGGCCCATACCTGTGGTGTCCCGGTTGAAGGTGAACTGGGTTACGTAGCCGGGGTGGAAGGTGAAGATGCCGAGAAACATCCGGGTCAAGTGATTTATACCTCGGTTGAAGAAGCCAAAGCTTACGTGGAACAAACCCATGTTGATTTGCTAGCTGTGTCTATTGGCACGGTGCATGGGCGTATGAAAGGAAAACCGGTGTTGGATTTTGATCGCCTGCAACAGATTAA
>JAASSE010000312.1 GCA_021768055.1 Gammaproteobacteria bacterium
GTGTGCTGTTGGTTAAGCTTGTGAATCAGTGCGATTCGAGGCGATACATCTGTACCGGTTCCATTGCTTTTTTCCAGCAGCATCCCGACATCAATAGTGTTTTTCTGATTAATGTCCAGGATCGCATTTCCAAACAGGCGAAATGTATTACGGCTCTCGCCGCCAGTCGTGGAGAAATAGTTACTGGAATCAATTTTATCGTGCTGGCCACTAACGCCCCAGATCAGTTGTGTTGAGTCAGATGGATTTATGAAATGCGAAAATTCAACGTTGTGACGCTGGCTCTTGAAACTCGCAAAGATTGGCACAGTGAAAGGGTCCAACGGAGGAATGTTTATGGTTTGAGTATCGTAATCATCCTGTTCCTTCAGGTAGTTATAAAAATACTTGAGTACAAATGACTGGCTGGAGTCGATAGTACTGTCCCAGCGAATGAACTGGTGTGCATTGGTGTCTTTGACAACACGTTGTGGTTTTACGTTTCCCCGCAGGCTGGCTTCAGCTTGTTGATTGGTCCGGCCATAACTGCCCTGATAGGTAATCAGGTTTTTGCTGTTAGCCTGATAGTCAAGCCGGTAATCAATGAGACCCGAATTGACATCATCATCAGCATCTTGATCCTCTGCACGGTCCTGGCCATCATCATTGACTGTTGCAATCGTTACGCGGTAATCAAGATCATCGTTATTGCCACCGTATCGGTAGGTTGCATCAAAGATATCGTGGTTGCCGATATTGGTTTTGACATAGTGGCCCTGGTCTTCTGAAGCGTGGCGGGTAATGATGTTAATAACTGCTTGAAAGGAATTGGAGCCATAGGTTGAGGCATTCGGTCCGCGAGTCACCTCGATGCGTTCAATATCATCGATCACGATCGGAATGTTGTACCAGTTGACCCCGCCTAGTAAAGGCTCGTAGATCGAGCGCCCATCGATCAGCACGTTCATTTGCCTTGAAAACTGGTCGCTATGGCCGTGATAGGCGACCACTAACAACGGTTTATCACCGAAGTCGTTCACTGAATGGCCAACGATGATACCGGGAATCAGCCGCAACACCTCGGGTATGGTGCGTGCGCCCGAGGCTTCGATCAGCTCCCTGTCGATACTGGAAATAGATACAGGTGACCGCGACATATGTTTTTCCAGTGTATTGGCCGACAGTACTACCGGCATATCTGCAAATGGATCATCTGGGGTATCAGGCGCAGCAAAACTGCTGGATGTTAGGAAGGCAATCAATGCCGCGGTGGAGATCCTGTGTTTAAACATATGTCCTAATAAGTATGTAGAGAGTGGTTGTGTACCTGACTTGCAGATATACTTCCGAAGTTTAGACCGAAGTGTACCAGTTCGCTTGATTGGTATCATCAATATAAACGCATAAACTATTGATTATGAAAGATTCATCCATCATGACGCTGGAAAACTGCATCGGTAATACACCACTGGTGAAATTGCAGCGCTTGGCTGCAGACAGTAGTAACACGGTATTGGTAAAGCTGGAAGGCAACAACCCGGCCGGCTCGGTCAAGGACCGCCCGGCCTATAACATGATTTACCAGGCCCAGCTGCGTGGTGATATCAAGCCCGGCGACACCCTGATCGAAGCGACCAGCGGCAATACCGGCATTGCACTGGCTATGGTCGCTGCAATGCTGGGTTACCGCATGATTTTGGTGATGCCGGACAATATGACCGAAGAGCGTCGCGCGGCGATGAAAGCCTATGGCGCGGAACTGGTGCTGGTCACACGCGAACAGAGCATGGAAGGCGCACGCGACCTGGCGCTCGAGATGCAGGCCGAAGGCAAGGGCAGGGTGCTCGACCAGTTCAACAATGAAGACAATCCGGATTCGCATTACACCGGTACCGGCCCTGAAATCTGGCGGGACACGGATGGCAAGGTCACACACTTCGTCAGCGCGATGGGCACAACCGGAACCATCATGGGCGTGTCCCGCTTCCTCAAGGAGAAAAATCCGGATATTCAGATCGTCGGCGTGCAGCCGGAAGAGGGCGCCAGTATACCGGGCATTCGCCGCTGGCCGAAGGAATACCTGCCGGGTATTTTTAATGAAGCACGCGTCGATCAGATGATCGACGTCAGCCAGCAGCTCGCCGAAGACACAACCCGAGCACTGGCGGCAAGTGAAGGCATCTTTTGCGGTATTTCGTCCGGGGGAGCCGTGGCGGCATCACTAATGCTTGGTCAGCAAGTGGAGAATGCGGTTATCGTCACCATCATCTGCGACCGGGGTGATCGTTACCTGTCGTCCGGAGTTTTCCCCGCGTAAAGCACGCAGTTTTGCTCATGTCTGAGAAGCGACGTAAACGGCGTAAGAAACGCCTGCCTGAAGAACTGGTAGAAGTATCCATCGAAACCCTGTCTGATGAAGGCCGTGGTATTGCACATGTTAACGACCGTGCTGTTTTCATCGATCAGGCACTGCCGGGCGAACACGTCAAGTTCAAATACACGCGGCTGACAAAAAAAATCGCTGAAGGCCGTGCTGAAGAAATTATTGAATCCTCCAGTCACAGGGTAAAACCGAAATGCGACGCATTCGGCCGTTGTGGTGGCTGCAGTCTGCAGCACATGGCTAGTGAAGTGCAGATAGCAACCAAGCAAAGCGCACTTATTAAGCAACTTGAAAATATCGGACATGTAGTGCCCGAACATA
>JAASSE010000313.1 GCA_021768055.1 Gammaproteobacteria bacterium
AAGGTGATATTACGGCCAGGCTTATTCCAGCAGACGCTATTGCACTGGCAAACGTCATCAGCCGGGAGGATTGTATTTTTTGTGGTATGGACTGGTTTGAAGAAGTGTACCGCCAGATTGATGACCAGGTGTTTATTGAATGGAATGCACAGGATGGTGACGCCATCGAAGCCGATCACATTATATGCAGTATTAGCGGTTCCGCGCGTTCACTGTTGACTGGTGAACGTACCGCACTGAATTTTCTGCAAACACTTTCCGCTACGGCAACACTGGCGCAGCAGTACGTCAAGGCTATTGAGGGTACGAACGCTATCATACTCGATACCCGCAAAACCATTCCCGGCCTGCGCGCCGCACAGAAATATGCTGTCACCTGCGGAGGCGGGCAAAACCACCGCATGGGTCTGTTCGATGCCATCCTGATCAAGGAAAACCACATCATATCTGCAGGTGACATCCAGACCGCGATAGACGAAGCACGCTTCAAGAATCCCGGCTTTCCGGTAGAAATAGAAGTAGAAAACACGGACCAGGTTGAACAGGCGATTGCCGCGAAGGCCGATCGCATCTTGCTGGATAATTTCAGCCCTGAACGCATGCGCGAAGCAGTGGAGTTGTGCAAAGACAAGGTTCCACTGGAAGCATCGGGTGGTATCACCCTGGACAATGTTCGCGAGTATGCGGAAACCGGCGTTGACTATATCTCTACTGGTTCAATAACCAAGAATATCAAAGCCATCGACCTGTCGATGCGCTTCTCAAGCTAAGCGCAAGTCTAATGTTCTGCTGTCGTTAGCCGCGTCAGAAAAAACCCCAGTGCTGCCGCGACAACGATGGCGGGGCCCGTCGGGATATCCTGGTAAAACGATGCGCCCAGGCCCAAGAAAACCGCAAATACCGCGAACATGGCTGACAATATCGCCATTTGCACAGGCGTGCGTGAAAACGTACGTGCCGTTGCAGCCGGGATGATCAACAGTGCGGTAATCAACAGAATACCGACCACCTTGATGGCTGCTGCAATCACCATCGCCAGTAACAACATAAAAAGAAAACGCACACGCGAAACATTGATGCCATCAGTACGGGCAAGATCTTCGTTGACGGCAATCGATATCAGCGGGCGCCACAACCAGGTGAAAACCGACAGAATAAAAATCGCGCCGACATACATCCACTTAATCTCGTTACCATCAACCGCAAGGATGTCACCAAATAAATAAGCCATGAGATCGATCCCTGGCACCCGTGTTTGAATGATAGAAAATACAATCAGGCCTAATGCCAGTGCACTGTGAGAAAGAATGCCCAGCAAGGTGTCCGATGACAGTTCCTGTCGCTGCTCCAGCCAGAACAACAAAGCCGCCAGCACTGCACCGATAAATACAACACCGAGGATGGGCAACAGCTTGGCAGACACGGCCAGTGCAACACCCAGCAGTGCGGAGTGTGCCAGAGTATCCCCGAAATAAGCCATGCGCCGCCACACCACCACACAACCCAGGGGTCCCGCGACCAGTGCAACCGCTATCCCCGCCAGCAATGCATTAATAATAAATTGATCAATCATGAATATAACCGTCAGGCAGATTCATCCGTATGCTCCAGTGGCACCACGTTGCCGTGCGTATCATGTGAATGATCGTGATGATGGGAATAATGCGCCATACCTTCCAGCGCGGAGCCGAATATCTTCAGATACTCCGGGTGTGTGCTGATGTCATCCGGATGACCCGTGCAGCAGATATGCGTATTCAGGCAAATTACCTCGTCAGTGGCTGCCATCACCAGGTGCAGATCATGTGACACCATCAACACGCCACAGCCATGCCGGTCACGAATGTCCTTGATGATTTGATACAGGGCTTGCTGGCCGATGATATCAACGCCCTGTGCCGGTTCGTCCAGCACCAGAACATCTGGCCTGTTCAACAGTGCCCGGGCAAGCAGCACACGTTGAAATTCTCCGCCGGACAGTGACTGCAGCGGTGACTCCAGCAAGTGCCGCATTTGCACTTCCTCCAGCGCACGCTTAATTTCAGATTCCGGAAGCCGCCCGGCCAGCAACAGAAAATCACGTACACGCAGTGGCAACACCGTGTTCACATGCAAGCGCTGCGGCACATAGCCTATTTTTACTCCGGGCCGTTGATACACTTCACCCTGCCCGGTTTTAACAAGACCCAGTAACAGGCGCACCAGCGTGGTTTTTCCAGCGCCGTTGGGGCCGATCAGGGTAACGATTTCACCTTCATGCAACTTCAGGTTAACGGCATCCAGTATGCGGTTACCTTGCGAGGTATATCCAATGCCACTCGCTGCGATCAGCACGTCCTTTTCATACTGGTTCATTGCTCATCCCGGCAGTTGCTGCACAGGCCGGTTACCTCGACCGACGCATGCTGGATAGAAAAGTTAAACGCATCCGCCTGTTGCCTGACGACATCGATAACACCCTCGGTATGTACTTCCTGGGTATGGCCGCACTGGCTACAGACCAGAAACAGGGCGGCATGCGGCTTTTGCGGATGTGCGCAGGCCATGTAGGTATTGTTGGTGGCGAGGCGATGAACCAGCCCCTGTTCAAGCAGGAAGTCGAGTGCACGGTATACCGTGGGCGGTGCCGCGGAACGCCCGGACTCACGCAACTGGTCGAGCAGCTGGTAGGCGCCCACC
>JAASSE010000314.1 GCA_021768055.1 Gammaproteobacteria bacterium
GATGTACAGCACGCCTTTATCAGACCGCGCCAGGCAGCGCCTGGCCATCTTGCGCGAAACCAACAGCGGTTTTGTCATCGCACAGAAGGATCTGGAAATGCGCGGGCCTGGTGAAGTGCTGGGCACACGGCAGACAGGATTGATGCAGATGCGCATCGCTGACCTGGTACGTGACGAGCACTGGCTGCCACAGGTGCAGGCAGCTTCGCGGGAGATCCTCAAGCATCACCCCGGCGCGGTCAAACCACTGGTGCGGCGCTGGCTGGGAAAGGCCGATCGCTATGGTTCAGTGTAACTCTCCGGCGCCCTGTTCATAGGCTTTCCGCTGGTATTTGGCAGCCGTCTCGACTATCTATAAGGGATAGAATTCAATAATTTAGAGGCTCATCCGGGGCCAGCTATCCAGGGTGTCATGATAGAGCAGGTACTGAAAGATAATGCGTTGATCAAAGGTGGCGACACTGGCTACGAGGCCAGCGACTTCCGTGATCGCGTGATGCACACCCAGGTTACCCGCTTGATAGAGGGTTCAGGCTTTGGTGGCCTGGTCGGCTTTGTCATGGCCATACTCTGGGTCGTGTTGCTGTGGAACAAGCTGCCTCACGTGGTGCTTGGTGTCTGGCTGGGACTGATGACTTTAACGTTTGCAGTGCGTACCGCCATCACCTACCTCAGGTTCTACGATACCGAACGTCATCAGGATTTTGCGGATATTGCACGGCGCTGGTACATCATGGCGGTATTGATCACCGGTGCCGGCTGGGGAATTACCTCCACGTTGATGTTTCCCTTCGACCAGCTGCAGCAGGTCGTACTCGCGTTTATCCTTGCAGGTGTTGCTGCCAGTGGCGTAACCCTGTCTAACGTTGCCTGGGTATATTCCGGCTTTGTCGGCCTTGCGCTGGTACCGCTGATGATGCGTCTGTTTTATATCGGCGGTGAAGTGTATTACGCGCTGTCTGCAATGACTGCATTATTCATGCTGGTGATGATAGTGGCAGTGTACCGGATGTATCTGGCATCTTCCGATGCGCTTCGTCTTGAATACACCAACGAGGAGTTGATCGAAAACCTGACCCGCGCAGGTAGTGAGCTTGAAAACATGAACAAGGAGCTCACCCATGAAATCGAACTCGTGAAACGCATGGAGAAAGAGCTGAAGCAGGCAAAGGACAGGGCGGAGGAAATGAGCAGAACCAAGGGAGAATTTCTCGCCAACATGAGTCATGAAATACGCACGCCAATGAACGGTGTTATTGGTACCTTGCAACTATTGTCGGACACGAAGCTGGGCAATACACAAAGCGAGTACGTCAACACGGCATACAAGTCAGCGCATTCCCTGCTGACCATTCTTAACGATATTCTGGATCTGTCGAAAATTGAAGCCGGCAAGCTGAACATCGAGAACATATCGCTTGATCTGCGGGATATCGTCAACGACCTGATCACCCTGCATACGATGACAGCAGAAGAAAAGTGTGTGCAACTGTATGCGGAAATCGATGATCAGATACCTGAATTCGTAGTCGGTGATCCGACCAGGATTCGCCAGGTTCTGGCCAACCTTGTTTCCAACGCACTCAAGTTTACTGACAAGGGGCATGTGCTCGTACGCTTGAGCATACCGTCGAGTGATGACGCGCAGGCCACGATCAGGTTCGAAGTGGAAGATACCGGTATAGGCATCAGGAGTGATATCAAGCACAAGTTGTTCCAGGAGTTCACCCAGGCGGACGGCTCAACAACACGTAAATACGGCGGTACCGGTCTGGGTCTGGCAATCGTCAGGCAACTGGTGGAAATGATGCACGGCCAGTTCGGTGTCGACAGTATCGAGGGCATTGGATCAACATTCTGGTTTACGCTACCACTCGATATCGGATCCGAGCATGTGAGCAAGAAACCAAAAGAGGTGGACATTGAAACGCGGGAGCGTCTCAGAGGCCGCGTCTTACTGGTGGAAGATAACCAGATCAACCAGATGGTTGCACAGAAGATGCTGGAAAAATTCGGTCTCGACTACGTGCTGGCATCAGACGGACAGGAAGCTCTGGATTTGCTTGAAACCGAGGACATTGATGTCGTATTGATGGACTGCCAGATGCCAGTACTGGATGGTTTTGAAGCAACCCGCCGTTTACGCAAGCAAAGCAGGTTCCTGTCGCTGCCCGTGATCGCGATGACTGCGAATGTAATGGAAGGTGATCGAGAGCGGTGTATTGAGGCCGGCATGAATGACTATATCGGCAAACCGATCTCGGTGACAGGACTGAAATCGGTGCTCGGCCGCTGGCTTGACTGAGCTAACACGGCACGCCCGTATTTCGCATCCTCGCTGAAATGGCGGTATCATTCACCGCTTTGGTTCTCCGGTGACACATACTGCATGTTCAGGTCCCCCCTCCAACAGCGCTGGTACCAGCGCCGTCAGTTAATCTCCAGACGCGCACCCGGCAGTGTGCTGACATGGCTGTTTGATCCAGCTTCACTAACGGCTCGGCTCAAAGCCCGTTGTGCATCCGGATTTCGTGTTGAGCTGCTGTCACAAGGCAGTGCGCGGCCGCGGCTGGATGAAAGCGAGGCCTTGCATCTCGAGGCCGGACGACGCGCATTGATTCGCGAGGTCAGGCTGTGTTGTGGTGATGTCGGTTGGGTTTATGCCAGAACCGTGATTCC
>JAASSE010000315.1 GCA_021768055.1 Gammaproteobacteria bacterium
GCGGGGGCACGCCCAGCCTGTTCGAGGCAAGATCCATCGAAAACATACTCAACGGTATACGTCAGCGCACACCATTGGCGGATGAAATTGAAATCACGCTTGAAGCCAACCCGGGCACGGTTGAACAACACAAGTTTTCAGATTACCGGGCAGCTGGTATTAATCGCCTGTCCATCGGTATACAGAGTTTTGATAACCATAAACTCGAACAACTGGGGCGCATCCATGATGCAGCAGAAGCGTGCAATGCGATTGAAGAAGCATATAAAGCCGGATTTGAAAACATCAATCTTGATCTGATGTTCGGCTTGCCGGGACAAACCCTGCCACAGGCGGTAAAAGATACAACCACCGCAATCCAGTTTGAGCCGGCGCATATATCGCATTACCAGCTCACCATTGAACCCAATACCTGGTTTTACAAACACAGGCCCGCGCTGCCGCATGACGATGCTGTCTGGCAAATGCAAACCGCATGTCACCAGCAGCTGCAAGATAACGGTTATACACGGTATGAAGTATCGGCTTTTTCAAAGCCTGGTCAGCATTGCCGGCATAACATGAATTACTGGCTGTTTGGCGACTACATCGGCATCGGGGCCGGCGCCCATGGAAAAGTGACCGACAAACAAAACGCTGTCCAGCGCCGCTGGAAACACAGGCAGCCCGATACCTATATCAAGCAGGCGATCAATCACACTGCCTGTTCGGGCACCCGGTCCCTGGACGATGACGACAGGCTGTTCGAATTTTTACTGAATGCGCTGCGCCTGCGCGAAGGTTTTGATATTCGGCTATTCGAACAGCGCACAGGATTACCAAGATCATTATTGCTCGATGCCTGTGCCAGCATAGATGCCGAACTGCTGGTGATTGACGAGGAAAGAATTGCCGCTAGCGAACGTGGTTATGATTTTCTGAACGAGGTTCTGCAGAATTTCATGCAGTCTTCAGTGAATATACAGGCGCATTAAATCCTCTCGCCTGTTATTTTTTACCCGTGAGCTGATTCATTAATTTCTCCTGCTGATCTTGCCGCTGGTCCAGTTTTTCCGTGCCGTCAGCAGTTGCGCCCAGCAGATCTTTCACGGCATCGGGAACGCTGCCCGGCCCGATCTTCATCACACCAGATCCCGAGGAGGCTTCTTCAGGTTCTTCCTCGGGAACTTCAACAGCTTTGACGATATTGGTATTCGGCTTGAGCACAACTTCTTCCGCCGGTAGCGTTTCCGGCGGCATACTGGTGAACTGCAATACACCGTGTTCATCACGCCACTTGTATACCGTAACCTTCTGGTCCGTAGTCACGGAAGTGACGTTTTTGGGCGCCTTCGCGCGTGCCCAGAACGAGCTGTCCGTGTCGATACCGAAGCTCTTCAGCATTTCCAGGTCACCGAACAGCAGCACGGGCACCACAACGAGGATGCACAGGACGATGATAATGGAGATAGCGGACTTCATAGTGGCTGCGTTCCTGTAGGAAAGAGTGAATTCCTGCCCTGTATTATGGATCATATCGGCCGTTTTTTTGCAGAAAGCGGCCCGGTGGCGGGCCGGCGGCACGCTTGCCTGCAACAGGGCTTGCGGGTAGAATAGCCCGCCTTTTTGATGGTTCCCTGTGCGCAGGGAGGAAACGAAGATGAAACCGGAAATCCACCCGGAATACAAAGATGTGAGCGTAATCTGCAGCTGTGGCAACAGCTTCCAGACGCGTTCGACACTGGGAAAAGACGAGCTGCACGTAGAAGTCTGCTCGCAGTGCCACCCGTTCTATACCGGTAAGCAGAAAATCCTCGATTCCGCGGGCCAGATCGACAAGTTCCGCAAACGCTTCGGCGGCGGCAAGTCCTGAGCGGGCCCATTGCCATAAGCCGGCCCAGCCTGCAGAATTTGCAAAAAGACGCCATGCGGCGTCTTTTTTTATGCCTGTTGTTGATTGGCCTGCCTGCCGCGGCGCAGGCACAACCGAGCTGTCCGGATGTGCCCATAGACGAGTGGGTGCAGGTACGCTATGTGCACGATGGCGACACCCTCCATCTCGCCGACGGCCGCAAGCTCCGCCTGATCGGGATCAATGCACCGGAGCGTGAACGCGACGAAAAACCGGCACAGCCGCTGGCGCTGCAGGCGCGCACAGCACTGCAGCAGGCGATAAGCAACAGCGGGCACAAGATCGGCCTGGTGCTGGGCCGGCAGCAGCGCGACCGTTATCAACGCACCCTGGCGCATGCGTTCAGCTCTGACGGAGCCAATCTGCAAGTCGAACTGCTCGAACAGGGACTGGCGGCGGCGATTACGTTTCCACCCAATACCGTGTTCAGCCAGTGCTATGCCGAGGCCGAAAACAGCGCCCGCTGCCAGGGGCACGGCATCTGGTCGCAGCCGGTCCACAGGCCGCTGCCGGCAGATCAACTGGGCGCACAACACACGGGTTTTCGTATCATCAACGGCACGGTCGAGCACGTGTCCGAAACCGGCAAGGGCATCTGGCTGTTCATGTCCGAACTGATGATCGGCATTCGCACGGAAAACCTGGCCGAGTTCGATACCTCACAGCTGCTCGCATTGAAAGGAAAACGGATCGAAGTACGCGGCTGGGTTAACCTGAAAAAGAACAATGCCAACAAACGCTACCGAAACGGCATTAACGTGAAATACTACATGCGCATTCGCCATCC